>CAJOPI010000414.1 GCA_905236275.1 uncultured Lachnospiraceae bacterium
CCCTCTTCTTCGATAAACACTTTTTCCGATTCCGCGTCATTCAGATTCCGAATATGCCTTTGTGTCTCTATAAACCTTTCCATGATCAGCGGAATATTCAGTTTCCCACCCTTGGTAAACGCAGGCTTATTATCCAGGGCATCCCCCTTAAGTTCTTCAGCAAACTCACTTTCTCCGATATAATACCTGTAAAGCCGCATTTCAAAAATCCTGTTTGAAATAGCGACTTTTCCGTGATCGTTTACAATGAAGCCATACATCATAAGCTCGTCCTGCTCCCTGTTGTCCGGAAGATATTCTATGGTATCTCCACGAAACAGAATGCGCTCCAGTTGTCCCCGAAGCCTGTCGTAATCGTTGAGCTTTCCCATCAGAGAATCAAATAATGTGTTTTTCTCCATGACGATGACCTTAACCGACTCCAGAGCGCCATCATCCGTCCACGCCTCAGAAAGCGATCCGAAGGTCTTCGGCACCATCCGCTCATCGATCAGCTGGCAGATACGGCTCACTAAAAAAGGATAACCATTCGTGTAATACCGAATCATTCTGGCGATTTCCATCGTATCCATCCCCGTATGATGATCCGCCTCATACTCGTCCAGCATTCCCCTGATTCCATCCACGGACAGGCTCATATCAATCGTGAAATCCGCCGCAATATTCCAGGGGCTATTCTCCTTTGCGTCAGCGTCTTTTCTAATCTTTCTCTTCAGATGCTTCACATCGGTCACGCCAGCAAGGATGACGGACTGAAATGTTCTATACTCCCTCTTTCTTTCCCGCTTGATATACCCCGCTCTAATCTTTGCTAGAAAGTCCAGAAAAACCTGATTATTCGCCGCGCTGTCCACTTCGTCTATGATCAGCACCAGAGGCTTCTGATTCACCTTGCACCATGCATCAAATACGCGGAATATATCGTTCAGCTTGATTTCATCAGGCTCATTTGCTAATTTCCAAAACTTGTCATAGCTTTCATCCGGCAAAGGTATGCCAATTGCGTCCTTCGCGTCACAGAGTAACTGCGCCAACCCCTTTGAAAACTCGCTTTCACTCGCGAAATCAGCATTCGTTAAATCCTGAAAGTCAATGCTTACCACATCATACTCGCTGGACAGCAAAGAATCCAGTGCCGCCAGAGTCGTCGTCTTCCCATACTGCCTCGCGCGGTTGATTGTAAAATATTTCCCCGTATCAACCATTTTTTTGATCTCCGCCACCCTCTCGGAAATATCCACCATATAATGCTTTGACGGTACGCAGATCGCTGTCGTATTGAATTGCTTCATGATCCGATCACTCCTATAAGAAGGTCTCTGACATAAATTTTGCCGTCTCTGCCGATGTAAACAACCGCCCTTTCTTTTTCCACTTGCTTTTTTGCATATTCTCCAAAAAAGTTCTTGTTTGTTCGACTATGTATTCCATACTAATCCTCAGCTTCTTCAATTGATTCTAACCATTCGACAACCGTCCGATAGGCTGCATAAATAGAAGTTCTACGAACAACTTTCAAGGGGTAATATCTACAATCAGCCTCCCATTGAGAATAGATATGTGCATTTTTCTCTATAAGCTTTGGCACTTTTATATCATATCCTTTTTTCCTGCAATAATTGATCAACGCTTTTATATCATGTCCCCATATATCTTCGATTCCCTGCATATATGCTTTTAGTTTTATTGTCTTTTCTATAGCCTGCTGCATATGATAGGCAGCCTGCAAACGATCCGCCTTATCACCCGAATTCCAATATCGTTCAACTATGCGAAGGTCCGACTTTATTAGCAATCTATATTGTTTTTGCTCTTTTGTCATAAATCACAATCCCGTCATTCAAAACCTGCTGAAATAAAAGGCTGTTCCTGACCAGTTCCCTATCCCTTTTCCCTCCAAAGACAAGCAGGTCAAACGGAACATCGTAGTCAAACGACTTATACAGTTCATCATGAAAAGCGTCATATTCTTTGCTTGTAAGTAATTGATTGGTAGGAATAGGGCTTTCTATAAATAAATCAATATCCGATTTGCGATTTTGTTCATTTCTCGAATATGATCCAAACAAGATCACTTTTGTAAACAAATGATCATATTTCATTATAATTTCATTTATCTTATTTTCTACATACACTTGTGTATACATATTTTCACACTCCCGAAAACTGCGCCTTCCTGTTTCTGATCAGTATCCTGAAATATGTAGATTTTCCGTCAATTCTTAAGTCCTTATCATCATCCCCTTTGCGAAATTTTATTATTTCAAATTGCTCAGGATTGAACTTATTAAGAAAAGTAATTGGCACACCCATCACCCCGGCGTAATCCCCCGGTATATCTTTCGTCTTGTTCACATTAATCCCACTATAATTATCATAGAACGGATACTCTTTTTCGTTCCCTTCATAGTTCTTCACAAGATCAATTGATTTATGCCTTTTTTCATTATCCAGATTTGTTAACCACATACAGTTATTGGATGAGACAATCCTCTCCCCATTCTCCCTTATCTCAGTTTCCTGTCCATATAGTTCATATTCTTCCGGAACAATAAATCCTGAAATGCCCCTTCCGAAATTAACGCCTAACCACGCCTGATTCCTCTGTATTAAAGAAAAAATCTCTTTATAGGTTATTGCATTGATATTGCTGATAACAAGGAAGCCTTTATTGTTTTCAACAATCTGATTCACATATGATCTGAACATTGAAAAGGGTGGATTGGTCACTATAATATCGCTTTGTCTTAAAATATCCAGGCATTCCTCACTCCTGAAATCTCCATCGCCCTCTAATCTTCTCTTTGCCACTTTTATTCCGTCATACTGACAGAAGCATGCATCCTCTCCATAACATGTCGCGTAAAGTCTTTTGAGTCCCAGTTGCCGGAAATGTTCATAAAAATACCTCCAGAAATTAGAATACTCCGGATTATCACAATTGCAATAGACCGTTTTATTCAAAAAATGCTTATCATAGTATGGCAATTCTCGTTCTATGTCTACAAGCTGGGTGTAGAACTCATCTTTCTTATTCGCTTTCGCGTTATCCAATAATGAATGATCTATGTTCCTTTTCACCTGATTGGACATCCTGGTGTCATGGTATTTATAGTAAACGACATTAGTATTTTTACTTAAAACCGCATAATGTACGAAGCTGCTCATTTGGTACGCTCCATTCCTCGAAGGCATTGTCTACAGCAGCTGCAAGTTCCGCTGTATTGCTGAA
>CAJOPI010000415.1 GCA_905236275.1 uncultured Lachnospiraceae bacterium
AGCTGCCCCTGAGTGATGTCGTCAGCTTTCGGAATGAAGAAAAGCTTCGACTTGCAAAAATCGTAATACTTCTTTTTGTTCTCAATATAAGCCATAATCTCTACAACCATAAAATTTTCCTCCCTAAGCATACCACTTTGCAGCAAGCGTTCTTACAAAGCTTCTTTTTATAATTTTATTATCATTTAGTTTAGTATAATCCGGTTGTTTATACACCCTGCTATATTTACAATCATTGTGGTCTTGTATCCACCATTCCACTAGAGCCTCCCAATTTGATTTGCTATTTGCTTTTTTATTTGGCTCTCTAAGTAATTTATCTATTGCATTTACATCAATCATATAATTTACGTTCATTCTATTAACGTATTTATAAAAATTAGGTTTAAACAAGCATATGCATATATCTGTATACATATCTCCAGGTATTATATGAAATACGGGCAGTTTTAATTCATCACCATAAATATAAAATCTTAATATTGAATGTTGGTGATACTCATTATCCAAATGAAGTATTTCATTTTTTGAAAATGCATTATAGTAATCATGTTTTAAATTTTCAAACATCATAGTATTTTCCCTCTACCTCCTCCTTTTAAAATTCAACCCCTCATAAACCCTTACAGGATTTCCCCTGACTATTCGGGTATGCTCTTTCCATGCGTCATTTTTCTGCTTGCCTTTTGCCTTGCGTTCTCTTTCATTCAGAATTGCATTAAGCCTTTTCATGCATTGCTGCCTGTTCTGGTATTGGCTGCGCTGAGCAGTGGATGAAACCGTTATTCCGGTCGGCAGATGTATAATGCGAACGCCCGTCTCCACTTTGTTTACGTTTTGCCCGCCTTTTCCGCCGCTGTGGAACTTTTCAATGCGTATGTCCCCGTCCCTGCAAATTTCCTCTATCTCGCCTATTATGCTCACATCCACGAACCAATTCTTACGTTTGTGGTATGGACGCAGCGGACTTTTGCAAATCCACTGCACCGAACCTTCCAATTCTGACAGGTCATGCCCCGTCTCAAACATTACGGAAGTCAGTCCACCTGAAAATCTGGAATGGTGTTTTGATAAAACCTCTATATCGGGACATTCAACTTTTAACGCCTCTAATAGCTTTGATACGGCAATCTCGCACTCCGCCGGACCCTGTCCTGATGAAATCTGTACAATCATTTTTCGTCACCTCCCGCCTTGAAGCTGTAAACCGGCTTCAACACATCTTCGACCTCTACCGTTTCCGTTATCTTTGGCAAAATGCTTTCCAGCCTGCGATATGCAAATGGAGCTTCGTCCAAGGTTCCTTTTCCAACCGACATTGAATAAATCCCCTTCATTTCCTTCTTGAACTGGGAAACGGTGTAATTTTCTGCCACCTGCGCGCGGCTCATAATGCGCCCTGCTCCATGAGGCGCAGAAAAGTTCCACTCCTCATTGCCCAGACCTTTTCCTATAATAACTCCGTCCTTCATGTTGATGGGAATGATTACATCCTCGCCCTTCCTTGCGGATATCGCTCCTTTTCGGATAATGGGCTTTTCGCCTGCAAAATCAATGTAATTATGGATACAGGAAGTCATGCCCTCGAATTTCCATTTCATACCTTTTGCAAGCTCGTCCATAATCGCCTCTCTGTTCAGCCTTGCAAATTCCGTCACAAGCCTGACATCATGCAGGTAGTCTTCCATAAGGCTGCCCTCTATGTAAGCCAACTCATAAGGAATATCAACGCCCTTATCCTTTAGAATCTGCTGGCCTTTTCTTTGATAATGCTCTGCCACAGCCATCCCCAGATAGCGGCTTCCGCTATGAACGGTGCAAAACGTCTCGCCCTTCTTAGATTTGTCAATCTCTATAAAATGGTTTCCGCCGCCGAGAGTTCCAATCGCACGCCCAGCCCTTCCTATATCAATATGCTGGGAGCAGTGCAGCTTATCAAATTCGAATTTTTCCGCATACCTGTGTGCATTCGCCCTGCCTGATGCCGCATGCGGCACGCAGCTTCTTATCACGCCGTCCAGCTTCTCAAATTCAAGCCTTCCCTTCCTCAACTTTGCCATAGTCATCCCGCAGCCAATATCCGTCCCTACAACCTCAGGCATCACAGATGACCCCAATGTGGATGAAAATCCAATAGGGCACACCTTCCCCGGATGTATGTCCGGCATGAGACGTATAGTGCAACCTTCAAAGGACTTTTGGTTTAAAAGCTGCTCCACCTGTGCGACTGCGTAATCAAGCCCGCTTCGCTCGGCATACAGTCTTACTAATTGCGCAGAGGACGCACAATAAGTGCGACTAGCATCGGCATCATCAGTCATAATTTTTGCCATAGCAAAAATACCGTTTACTGTAATCATAAACGCTCAAATCCTCCTAAGTATTCAATTTTTCTTAATTTTAGGGTATAAAAATGACACCTCACGAATGCGAGATGCGAATTATAATGAAAGAATAGAAACATTGGGACTAACAGATTTTGCCACAAGGCATAGCTATCCCGTCTAACTTAGAAAATACCAACTTCTGAAAAGCGTGTTTACAAATCTAAAACCCGCCTATAACAAGCAATAATAGCTTTATCTAATGATTTCTTCTTCAACTATAATCCACTCTCCATCTACGGTGTCCTCTTTCTTCATTATTCTATTATTTTGCATTGCTGCCTCCTTCCCCGGACTTATGCAGTCCTGAACCAATTTTTATTCTTAATTACAGATAATATGTCGGACGTTTTGGCGCATGGCTTAACCTTTAATTGAGATTTTTTCAATCTCATTTTCTTCTTCGCTAATCCTAATGCAACTATATCAACAAATAACTTTTACGCCATATTCCTTTTTTCGCATCTTATTATCCGTTGAAATCAACGTCATTTCTTCTACAAGGCATGTCGCCAAAACAAGCCTGTCAAATGGGTCTTTATGGTCATCAAACATTGGAAGCTGAATTAAGGCATCAAGATAACTGCTTTTTATAGGAAGCACCTTAATACCCTGATTTGCACACTCTCGCTCCACTTCCTGTATTGATTTCCCCAATTTTAACTTTCCAATCTTTGTTTTTATTGCAATTTCCCACAACGATACAACGCTTAAAAACAACCTACTATCTGAAACCAGAATGTTCTTTGCATCCATTTTAAGCGTCGCATTCGTAATCTTGCTAAATAAAAAGATTAACATAGCATTTGTATCAAGCAAATACATCACATATATTCCTCCAAACCAAAAGCCTCCGGTTCATCCTCAAAACACGTATCAAAATCAGGAGAAATATAAAAATCAGCATTTGCCAAACTTCCAAAACTTCGCTTTATTGGCTTCTCCATTGATTGAATGGTCTGCTCTGAAATATCGTTCTCACTAAGCGTAATAGCAAATTTAAGAACCATTTGCTTTTTATATTCTGGGAGATTTTTTACCGCATCCCACATCTGTTGCTTTGTAGTAATCATACATCCTCACC
>CAJOPI010000416.1 GCA_905236275.1 uncultured Lachnospiraceae bacterium
CCGAAGGGTTCCAGCACCTTTAATTCGTCAACAAGCCCGTAGCTTATATAGCTTAAAGGAAGAACCATGTCTATGTGCACCTTGACCGCCAAATCATCATCGGTAAGCCGGCAATTAGCATTTATCCTTTTTCTGAACTCAGTGAGTTTTTCCTTTTCAAGTGAAAGTCCCGCTGCCGTCGCGTGTCCTCCGAATTTTATAAAGCAGTCGCTCACAGCGGACATTTCCTCGAACATATTGTACTCATCGATTGAACGCCCCGACCCTTTAAGACAGGGTACACCGTCAGCCGTAGCCCCGTCCGTCAGTATGAATGCAGGCTTCCCCGAAGCCTCTCTCACCTTTCCCGCCACTATTCCGGCGATAGACTCATGGCAGTCAGGAAGCGCTATGACCAGCACCCGGTCTTTCAGATATTCTTCCGTTTCCGCAATTTCCAGAGCCTCTTTGACCGCCTTGTCCGTCAGGCTCTTTCTCGAATCATTCAGTTCCTTCAACACGACCGCATAATCATGCGCTTCGTCAGGACTCTGTGAGTTAAGGAGCTTCAGGGCATCCTCGGCACTTTCAAGTCTTCCTGCGGCATTCATGCAGGGACCTAAGATAAATCCTACATGATAAGGTGACAGCTTTTTACCTTCAAGCCCATTTATGGCTATAAGTGCCCTGAGGCCTGTATTTTCAGTCTCTTCCAGTCTTTTAAGCCCGTTCTTGACTATTATCCTGTTCTCTCCGGCAAGCGGCATCACATCGCCTATGGTCGCAAATGCAGCAATTTCAAAGAACTTATCAGCTTTTTCCTTCGCTATTCCCATAAGGCTGAAAAGTCCTTCGACTACCTTCCATACCACCACTGCCCCGCAGATATTCTTGTAGGGATAATTATCGCCCTCCCTGTGCGGGTCAACTATTGCCAGTGCTTCTACAAGCTTTTCTTTCTTGCCGGCCTCCGTTTCCTCGAAGGGAACCTGATGATGGTCTGTGACAAGTACGGTCATTCCGAGCTTTTTCGCAAGCTTTATCTCATTTAAGGCTGCGATTCCGTTGTCACAGGTGATTATCGTATCAATCCCGTCTGCATAAGCCGCACGAATCAGGTTTTCGTTCAGCCCGTAGCCGTCCTTTACACGATGCGGGATTTTCTCATCAACCTCCGCTCCTGCTGTTTCCAGACCATTCATAAGTATGTAGGTCGAGCAGACACCGTCAATGTCGTAGTCACCGATGACCCGTATTTTTTTATGCTCCTCTATCTTCTTTTTCAGAGTTTCCAGAAGTAATTCAGAATCTCTGAAAAGCCTTCCGTCATGAAGTCCGCCGATGCCTGCATCAAGGAAAGACTTCGCTTCATCATCCTCCGTTATCCCCCTGTTTCGCATTATGCGGGCAATAACCGGTGACACTCCGTACTTTTCTCCGAGAGCCCGGTAGTCACCGCCTTTTGTAATTACAAGCCACTTTTCCTTCATGCTTCTTTTCTCACTGCTTCCGTCTCTTCTTCAGCCTCGGCAAGAGCCGCCTTTATCATTATCGCGCACTCTATGCGCTTTCTCTGAAGCTCGCAGCCCTGTTTAAAATTGCCGTTTACATCACCTGTTGAGTGCCATGAGTTTGCGGCACAGCCGCCCGAACAGTAGAATTTTGCGAAGCATTCCTTGCATTCAGGCTTCGAATAAACATTGCAGCGTGTGAATTTCTCAGTTATTTCAGGATGAACAATGCCTTCCCATACGTTACCTAAAAGGAACTGCTCCTCTCCTACGAACTGATGGCAGGGATAAAGGTCTCCCCATGGCGTTACAGAAAGATACTCACTTCCCGAACCGCATCCTGACAGCCTTTTTGCGATACAGGGACCGCCTTCAAGGTCAATCATGAAGTGGAAGAAGTTGATAAACCTTCCGCTTTTTCTTCTTTTGATTATTTCCTTAGCCAGAATATCATACTGCTCTAAAAGCTTCGGTATATCCTCATCCGTCAGTGCATAAGGCTCCTTCGGGTCACACACGACAGGCTCCACAGAAATCTGCTCAAAGCCCAGATCATGCAGATGAAGCACGTCTGCCGCAAAGTCCGTATTATAATGGGTGTAGGTTCCCCTTACGTAGTAATTTGTCTGATTCCTGCTCTCAGCTGCCTTTTGGAATTTGGGAACTATCAGGTCATACGACGATACCTTCTGATTTGCGGTAGGGCGCATTTTATCATGGATTTCCTTACGTCCGTCTATCGAAAGGACGAGATTTCCCATCTCCTTATTGGCAAATTCAAGTATCTCATCATCTAAGAGCACACCGTTGGTCGTAAGTGTGAATCTGAACTTTTTATTCCTTGCCTTTTCCTGTGAACGACCATAAGCGACAAGCTGTTTGACCACCTCGAAATTCATTGTGGGCTCGCCGCCGAAGAAGTCAACCTCAAGATTCACCCTGCTTCCCGAATGGTCCATCAGATAATCAAGTGCCTGTTTTCCTACCTCATAGCTCATCATTGCACGTCTGCCATGATATTCGCCCTCTTCCGCAAAGCAGTACTGACAACGGAGATTGCAGTCGTGAGCGATATGCAGGCACATAGCCTTGACTACCGGCTCTTTAACCTTCATTTCCGTAAATTTATCAACATAAGGCTCATATACATCCTTCGTATAAAGCGAACCGTTTTCTGCAAGTTCTTTTATTTCTGCCGATGCTTCCTTTATATCCTCTTCGCTGTACTTCCCCGAAGTTTTCTCCATCAGCTCCGAAACCGGTACGTCAATATTTTCTTCCATAAGCGGAATCAGGTCATAAACTATCTCATCCACTATATGTACCGCACCTGAGTTCACGTCCATTACTATATTGTAGCCATTGTTTTTATATTCATGTATCATTAGATTTCAGCCTTTTTTTCATTAAAGAAAGGCGCGAGCAAAACTCTCTTCGCGCCTTTTTACAAACACTTTTCAGTTCCTTACAAATTATCTGTTCTTGTTCTCACAGGACTGGTTTCCTACTGTGCAGCTTGTCTTGCAGGCTGACTGACATGATGTCTGGCACTCGCCGCATCCGCCTGTCTTCATGCTCTTC
>CAJOPI010000417.1 GCA_905236275.1 uncultured Lachnospiraceae bacterium
CGCTCGTAAGAAGCAGACTCCATACAGACTTTTCGCTCGCTGACATTTCCCCGTAAACAAGCTGTTCATCAATTTGAGTTTTAATAATTTCACCATTTAAAAGCTTTTCAAATGACTTCTTTATTTCACCGTTACCTTCCCTCACAAGCTTTGAGATTAGCGAATTTGAGCTCGTATTCGCCCAATAGGATTCATATTTTCCATTACTTAAGAATGATATTATCGACCATGGATTATAAATATCATCCTGATTTCCAAACTTAAAGCCGTCATACCATTGCTTAACCTTTTCTTTTTCTTCACCGTAGCCATATTCATCAAGCGAAGCAAAGACTTCCTCTTCCGTAAAGCCGAAGCAGTCTGCATATTTTTCCGAAGAACTTGTAACGACCTCGATATTATTGAGATCCGAAAAAAGCGACTCGCGGCTTACCCTCGTTATTCCGGTCAAGAGAGCCCTATACATATATGGATTTGTCTTAAATGCAGCATTGAACATATTTCTTATGAATTCAGATATTTCATTCCAATAGCCGTTCACATACGCTTCCTGCATCGGAGTGTCGTACTCGTCAAGTAATATTATGACCTTTTTTCCATAATATTTATTGAGCCATAATGAATATCTGTGAAGACATTTGACTGTACGCTCCGGAGCCATCCTGTCAGAGACTGCGTCATAAAATTCCATTTCCTTTTCATCAAGACTGTCTTTTAGAAAGCCGAGTTCTGATGCCAAATCTGTAAAAAGCTGATTGAACTGCACAAGTGCAGACTCGTAACTACTGCTTTTTACACTTGCAAAGGACACAAAAAGAACCGGCCAGCTCCCACATTCCTTCATCAGCTCATCGTCCTCTGAAATTTTCAGTCCCCTAAAAAGTTCTTCTGCCTTTTCCTGCCTGACCGAAAAGAACTCCTTCACCGTACTAAGCATAAGGGTCTTTCCGAAGCGTCTCGGACGGGTTATAAGCGTGACATCACTCTGCTCCTTCCACCATTCTGAAATAAATTTTGTTTTGTCTATGTAAAAGTTTTCAATATTTCTAAGCTTTTCAAAATCCTGTATACCGAGTCCTACTGCTTTTCTCATTTAAAAACTCCCCTCCAACTCGTCTTTTCCTCAATTATAACACAGCCTTACCGAAAGAAATCCCAAAATTTCAAAAACCCCGACTCCATTTACGAAGTCAGGGTTTCTCTCAAATTTATTTCTTCGAAACTATCTTATAGCTGTATTTCTTGCGGGTTCCGATTTTGCCTGTGTAGCTTTCTGCGCCGAAGACAGCATATATCCTTGCCTTTGCCTGTGCCTTTGACAGTTACGACTCCGGTGCTCTTATCCACCTCTGCCACTGAGGGCTTTGAGGATATCCATACAGGCTTTATGCTTGTGTTTTGCAGGTAATCGTAGGAGTTAATCGTCTTGTAGCTTGAAGAATTTGCTGTGCTTACACCTGTTACGGTCAGCTTCTTCGTTGAAACGGAAGGCTTCTCAAAGGTAAGTGTGCAGCTGCTTATAGTCGCCTTGGTCTTTTTGTTGATTGCGGTTATGGTAACTGTGCCCGCATTCTTCTTAATCTTTATAAGACCCTTTCCGGTGCCTGATGCAAGCTTTTTATTCGATGACCTGTATTTTATCTTCGCGCCATTTGCTGCGCTTAAGTCCATTACGGTATTTGCATAAAGTCTCTGCTGTGCAACGTATCCGGCGGAAGAGCTTGTCGAAGTATCTTCCGTATCTACATAATCGTAAATCCGTTCCTCATAGCTGTCAACCCTTTTCTGTAAAAAACATTGTTTACGGTTTACAATTCTATCGGACTCAATTCAGATTTACTCTATACTTTTTTATGATGTTTTTATAAAAATGCAGGTGATCAGCCAGCATCCGGCACTTTCCTATACTCCTCAATCACACAGCTATGGTTCTTGCAGGCTTCATCATAGTTAATTCCGACTAAGATAATCTTTCCGCCATAGTTTGTCAGCAGCTTCGGATAGTTCCTGTCTTTTATCTGCCTGA
>CAJOPI010000418.1 GCA_905236275.1 uncultured Lachnospiraceae bacterium
CAACATTAGGGAACTGCGCCACATTCTCAATTTGAGAACCGCTCCGGCTGCTCTCAAAGAGTTTAGAGACTTAGGGCATAAACTCTTTGAGACCGTGCCCGACAAGTATCAGTACCTGTTGAAGGGGTGTGTGCATGAGGAAATAAGCCATGAGTAGGTTCACTGAAGACGGTTGGGAATACTCAGAGTATGTGCCTGAAGGTACAACGCTAAACGGTACGGAATACCTGATTAAATCCGGTGTTAAAGATATTGCGCTAGTAGCGACAGAAGTGAACGCCCGCCTGATAGCTTCTGCACCTGAGATGTATGACGAACTATACGACACACTTCAATTGCTGAAAGGTAAATCTAGCTATGAAAGTGATGAGTTTGCGATACAAGCAAAAAGCATAGAAGAACTTTTCGCTCGCATAGATAAAGAGGAGGCCGAGCATGAGTAAGTTCACAGCAGGCAAGTGGCAGTATGACAACGCATATGGCTGTATTCACCACAACGGCAAGCTGATAGCAGAAGTAGCTGGAGCTGGAGGAGCCAATTATGTCAGGATGAAGGTCAAGCTAACGCACGCTTAATAGCTGCTGCTCCTGAGATGTATAACGCATTAGTCTGTGTGAATGGAATACTTCAAGACCCGCGCATTACAGAGATTCTTAATCGCATAGATGGAGAGGAGGCTTAACATTGAACATTATTAAAGCAAGTGAAATCGTACAACAAAACATAACTGCTCTCATTTACGGAACTCCAGGCATGGGAAAAACTTCTTTGCTCGGGCTATTACCTGGCAAAACTCTGATTGTTGACATAGACAAAGGTACTAGTGTCTTAACAGAAAATGAACTCATCGATGTCGTTAGGTTAAGACAAAATGCTGATGAAATACGGCAAATAATTTTAGAACTTATCACTAAATGCGATTACAATAACGTCTGCATCGATTCACTATCTGAACTTGAAGGCTCTATGCTCTCTGAATTAGCTAGAAAAGGACGCAATAATGGCGTGCCGGAACTTGGCGACTACAATCGCGTTGACTGTTTCCTTATTGACTGGTGCAGATTAGCTCGCAATATTGACGCTAACATCTTCTTCACTGCTTGGGAAAAATACACAGACATAACTTCACCAAGTGGCGAGAAAGTTACTGCCGTAAGACCCATGTTTAGAGATAAAAATATTGAACGAATCTGTGGCCTTTGCGACATCGTAGGACGCATTGAAATCGATAAAGAATCTGGTGAGCGAATCATCTGTCTCGAAGGCAGTTCTCGCAAAATCGCTAAAGACAGAATTTTTAAAAGATGCTGGTGCTCCTTCCATGACTTTATTCCGGCTTCATGATGATAATGACTTTCACCCTGAAGAGCATAATCTATACTTTCTCTTTGGGGTTACTCATTCCGCATCAAAACAGGACATTAAAATCGCTTACAGAAAGCTCGTGCAGAAATATCACCCTGACATGCACGGAGGGGATGCACGTTTTGAAATCGCTTTCAGAATCATTAACTCCATATATGGAATACTAAATGATTTCTGGAAAAGAAAAAACTATGACAATATTTACAATAGGAGGATTTGTGAAATGCTTTGGAACTACAAACCTGAAGATTTCAAGGAAAATGATTATGGTATTATTCCGGAAGGTAAATTCCGCGTTCGTATCGAAAAAGCTGAAGAACAGATTTCTCGCAATTCGGGAAAGCCTATGATTAAGCTCACTCTCGCCGTCAATGGCTACAATTCTAAACTTTGGGCCTTTCTGGTTCTTGATGCCTCCGACAGAGAGCATGAACAGAAAACTAACCAGAGGTTAGGCACTATCTTTAATTGCTTTGCCATCACTCCTGGCAATATGAATCTCTCAGATTGGGAAGGTAAATCCGACGGGGCTTTCATTAGGCACGGAAAAGACGCTCAAGATAAAGAACGCGCTGAAATAGGATACTTCCTTTACCGCAAAGAGGTTGACACTTTGCCGGAATGGAAGGAGAAAAAATCAAACGTCATTAACCCTGACATGGTTGACTTCAGCGGAAATTCAGGCAATCCTTATAACATTCCGTTTTAATTCAGCCACTTATATATATAAAGTTTACAGTCCCGTTCTCTTCTATGAAAACGGGACTTTTCTGCCTGCTATGATAAGATATGCAGGAATAAAAAAATTTCCCCATATCCTATCTTAGCCATGCGGATTTGGGGGAGGTTCTGATGTGTACATATTTTTTGTGCTTATATTCTACCACACAAAAAAATTTAATACCTGTCAGTGCCTCACTTTTATAGGAGGTTATTCATGAAATATAGTTTTGATTATGACGACATTAAACATCAATTCTTGCAGTTTATGCGCAGTCTTGGCATTGAGCCTTATGATGAACGCGACATTATTCTTGATGGCGAACTTCACCGTTATAGGATTCATGATGACAAGCCTTATAACCAGTCGGGAGCTTTCTGCATCTTCCCTGAAGGCTTGCCTGCTGGATTTGTTCAAGATTGGCGTAAAGGTATTAAAGAGAATTGGAAATTTGACACAAGTGGCCTTAACGATGAACTACGCTCATATTTCGACAGTGAAAAATACCGCAAGAAAGCTGAGGCTGAACGTAAAAAGGCTGAAGCTGAACGCAAAAAGAAAAGAATTATACAGTCTGAACATGCTCGCATACTTTGGGAAACCTTATCATGTGCTCCGGATGAGCACCCATATCTCCAAAGAAAAAATGTCTACTGCTATAACCTGC
>CAJOPI010000419.1 GCA_905236275.1 uncultured Lachnospiraceae bacterium
AATAGGAGGGTCCACAAAAAGTACCCTCCCTCATATAGCACACCTGCCAATATAATTACCAGAGCTATACCGCTCAATACTCTGGTTTTAAGCATTTTCAGAATCCTCCGTATCAACCGCACCATATCTCCGGTCACGATTTGTATATGCCTCTATTGCTTCTATAAGGGCATTCTTACCGAATTCAGGCCAATGAACCTTTGTAAAGTAAAATTCCGTATAGGCGCACTGCCACAGGAGAAAATTCGAAAGTCTCTCCTCGCCGCTTGTTCTGATAAGCAGATCCGGATCGGGAATCCCGGAAGTATCAAGATGAGCTGATATCATTTCTTCCGTAACAGGCTCATCCTTGGGAATAATTCCCTTTTCTTTTTCATCATTGATCCTGTTTATGGCCCGGCATATTTCATCACGACTGCCATAATTTAAGGCAATAGTAAAATAAAGCCCGTCAAAGTCGGCTGTATAAGCCTCCAGCTTGTTTATCGTTTCCTGTATGTCCTTGTCAAGCCTCGACTTATCACCGATAACCTTAACGTTCATGTTGTTCTTTTTCGCAGTTCTCTGACAGGTTGCCAGATACTGTCTCAGAAGGAGCATGAGCGCAGACACTTCATCGGAAGGTCTCGCCCAGTTTTCTGTCGAAAAAGCATATACCGTAAGATATTTCACACCGATGTCGTGACAGGCACGACAGATAGTCTCTACATTCTTGGCACCCACAGTATGTCCGTAGGTTCTCGGCATTCCCTTAGACTTGGCCCATCTGCCGTTTCCGTCAAGAATTATAGCGATGTGTGCTGGTATTTTCATACTGTCATGATTTCCTTTTCTTTTTCTGCTGCTGCACTGTCAACCTTCTTAATAAAGGAATCCGTAAGCTTCTGCAGATCATCCTGAAGCTCAGCTATAACGTCCTCCGAAACATCAGTCTTTGACAGCTTCTTAAACTCTTCATTTCCGTCACGCCTGATATTTCTGATGGCAACCTTGCACTCCTCGCCCTTTTTCTTGACATCCTTGCAAAGCTGCTTACGACGCTCCTCAGTAAGTTCAGGAAATACAAGTCTGATAGAGGTTCCGTCATTATTAGGATTGATACCTATCTCAGAGGTTTCTATAGCCTTGATGATCTCCTTCATCATGCTCTTGTCATAAGGCTTGATCATGATTATTCTTGCCTCAGGAACGGAAACATTTCCAACCTGCTGCAGGGGAGTAGGTGTTCCGTAATAGTCTACGCGAATCTTATCAAGAATATGCGGATTGGCTCTGCCTGCTCTTATCGCCTTGTACTCTCCGTCAAGATTGTCAAGAGACTTTGTCATTTTGACTTCGTATTTCTTTACTCTCTCGTCCATCATTTTCCCTTTCACACCGTAATGTCGGTTCCTTTAAAATCACCGCTTACCGCATTGATTATTCCGTCTTTTTCATTAAGCGAAAATACCCTCATGGGCATTTTATTTTCCATAGCGAGGATAGATGCTGCAAGATCGATTACCTGGAGCTTTTTCTCAATGATCTCATTTATCGTAAGGCTGTCATATTTCTTCGCACCAGGATTGCTCTTCGGATCGGAATCATATACTCCGTCTATTGCCTTTGCAAGAAGTATTGTGTCTGCCTCAATCTCGACAGCCCTGAGAACAACTCCCGTATCGGTTGAAAAATACGGATGACCTGTTCCTCCGGCAAAGAATACTACCTGACCATGTGCAAAGTATTTATTTGCCCTGTCTTTTGAGAAAAGCTTCGTGAAAGAGCCGCATTCAAAAGGAGTCAGGATATTCGTCATCATTCCTTCGGATCTGAATATCTCAGACACGTAAATACAGTTCATTATCGTAGCGAGCATACCTATCTGGTCAGCTTTTGTCCTGTCAATGCTCTCTGAACTTCTGCCTCTCCAGAAATTTCCGCCTCCGATAACGATTCCGACCTCTATCTTCTTATCAACAAGCTTTTTTACCTGAAGAGCCACTCCGCGAATGGTATCTTCATCAAAGCCTGTCTTTTTTTCTCCGGCGAGAGCCTCACCGGAGAGTTTAAGCATTACTCTTTTCATAATGGATTAAGTCCTTATTATTATTTTTTCTTCTTTCCTTCAAAATTGCTCTTGAAATCGTCAAAGAAAGATGTAGGGCTGACATCTGCATAAGCCTGTGAGCAGTGACCTTCGATAACAGCACCGTTGTTTATCTGTACTGACTTAGACTTGATATCTCCCATTACGATAGCGGAAGTATCAAGGATAACCGGTCCATGTACGTCGATATTACCCTTCACGGCTCCGGCGATAACTGCTGAATTTGCCGTAATGTTTCCGATGATAACGGATTCCTGACCAACCTTTACGGCTCCGCTGGAAATCACCTCACCGGTAATCTTTGCAGAATCCGCAAAAATTTCTGCTGCATTTGAATTACCTGTAATGGAACCGGAAATATTAAGCTTCCCCTTTATATTAATATCTCCGATAACCGTACCCAAAAGGTCAAGTGAACCCTCTGAAGAAATGTTACCATTAATGGTCATTCCGACCGTAATGCTGCCAACCTCATCAGATGCAGGTCCTTCACTCAGTACATTCTCAAATTCGTTTACGTCTCCGCTCATTTCAATACTCTCCTCTTCAATTTTTTCATTTTCAAAGTTCTCGGTCTCCGCCGGGATTTCGAAGTCTGCCTGAGGCAGCTCAGTTTCTACGGCTTCCGCAGCATCCGGAATATCCAACTGCTCAGAAGGTATTTCTCCAATAATATCCCCCTCAGCAACAGCTGCTTCCTCCACCGGAATTTCCTCTAAAGGAATTTCTCCGGATAAAGCCTCCTCCGCCGCTTTATCCTCTGCAGAAATATCTTCTATAGGTAATTCTTCTGCCGAAGTTGTATCCTGAGTCTCATTTACTTCTTCCAGCGATGACTCAAGGTCATCCTTAAAATCGCTAAAAAAGCCCATTGACGCATCCTCCTCGTCTAGAATTCATTACACTACTCAATTATAATGTAGATTCCGCATTTTATCAAGAAAAAGTACAATCCAACATCCGGCATATAAATGACGCCATCAGCTTTAGCTGATGGCTGATTTTTGGCTGTTTTTTTATAAATTTCATTAGATCAGCAGTTCCATAACGAGGCCGGTGAAAACGCTGAGGATATACAATGTACCGACAATCGTTATGTTTTTCTTCAAATCATAATTTACCTTGAAAAGAATTAAAAGTCCGACACCGGCACCGTTTAAAAGACCCGTTATCAACGCAGGGAAGCCTATTATTCCTTCGAGGTAGAGCTGGGTTACGGCTATCGACGCAGCACAGTTAGGGATAAGCCCGACTATTCCCGTAAGGATTATCCCGAAATATTTAGTACCTAAAGCCGCGTTTTTCAGGGCTTCTTCGCCCGCGAAGCCGATTATTCCATTGATGACAAGGTTGAATATAAGTATGTAAACAAATATTTTTATCGTATGTCTGAGCGACGGAAGCAATATTCCATGATAGTGGTGCTTTTCCTCAAGATGATGGACGTTTTTCGGAGGCTCCGGCTTTTTTTCCTCGCAATGGCAGCCCTCACGCTCGCAGAAGTGCCTGATATCCATGTCATCAGGTTTCATCTTAAATATGTTCTCCCTTGCAAAATCTATGGCAAACCCCCAGAATATACCTATTGCCGCCTTCATAAACAGAACCTTCAGAAGCTCCGGCACCGCAACATTTTCCGAAATGAAAATGGGCAGCATTTCATCCGAGGTTGACATATATATCGCTATGAGTGTACCGACGCTTATTATTTTCCCCGCATAAAGGTTGGAACCCGCCGCCGAGAAGCCGCACTGCGGAAACATTCCCAATATTCCCCCATACAAAGGTCCCAGTTTCCCGGCTTTTTTCACCGTCTCACTGATCTTCTCACTCATGTGGCTTTCCATATATTCCATCGCAAGATAGGTCAGGAAGAGAAACGGCAAAAGCTTCACCGCATCCATAAGCGAATCCATTATTATATCAAGCATTCATGCCTCCTATTTTTTTATCATGTGACGTTGCAGATAATGAACAATCCAGTGCGGCGCAGCCGCTGGGTTCAAGTCCCCTTCTGCATGCGGAAGATGGCAAACGCCCCAGTGGGGCGTTTGCGGCCGCGTTTTTGGCACGCTATGCGTGACAGCGGCCCGCAGACTTGAACCCAGACTCGAGTGCGGCGCAGCCGCTGGGTTCAAGTCCCCTTCCGCATTAAATAAAAAAGCTTGGCTGATGCCAAGCTTTTTTATTTAATGCGGAAGATGGGACTTGAACCCACACAACATTGCTGTTACAAGATCCTTAGTCTTGCTCGTCTGCCAGTTCCGACACTTCCGCAT
>CAJOPI010000420.1 GCA_905236275.1 uncultured Lachnospiraceae bacterium
CATCGAAGGAGTCATGACGCGCGGACGCTCAAAAAAGGGTGAAAAAACGATGCTGGATTCCATGATACCTTCTCTCAACGCCCTGAAGACCTCTCTCGCAAACGGCGAAGATGCTCTTTCAGCCCTGAAGGAAGCTGTCTCTGCCGCAGAAGACGGCGTGTATTATACCAAAACGATTCCGGCAACTAAGGGACGGGCGAGCTATTTAGGCATTCGCAGCATAGGCTATCAGGACCCGGGTGCAACCTCCTACAAACTTATGCTTGAATCAGTTTATAACACATTAAAAGAGAAAGGGGAATAAAATGGTTGGAATAGTTATCGTGTCTCACAGCTTTAAGCTTGCAGAGGGGATAAAGGATTTCGTAAGGGTTATGGCAAAAAACTGTCCTATCGCCTCCTGCGGCGGAAATGCAGACGGTTCCTACGGTACGAGTTTTGAACTTATAAATGACGCCATCGAATCAGTTATAAGCGACGACGGAGTTGTTGTCCTCGTTGATATGGGAAGCGCCGTAATGACTACCGAAATGGTAATAGAAGAAAAGGACAATCCGAAGATCAAGCTTGCAGACTGTCCAATTGCGGAGGGAGCTATGGCCGCTGCCATGGATTCCGAACTCGGTATGTCAATCGAAGATATCCTGATCGACTTAGAGCAGGTCAGAAACGAACGCAAACTTGATTACTGACGAATTAAAAAAGTCCGGTCATATGCTGAACATCGGCATATGACCGGGCTTTTTTAATTCTTGTTCACGCTTACGCTTCCCCTGAAGTTTCCGCTGAAGGTCATGTAATTATCTGCTTCGTGATAATCATAACTGTTCCTTTTTATCTTGACCGTCTTTTTCTTTTCCGTTCCCTTCGGAGTATGATAGAAAATCACAGCCCAAACATTCTTTATACTGCTTCCATCTTTTTTGAACTTCACAATAACCTGTCCGGTTTTCCCGGCAAGACCCTTTGACGATATAGAATTTCCGCTTAAATTCAGCTCATACTGACTTACATTCCAGCTGTTAGCGGCAAAAATCTTTTTTAGCTTTTTGTTGATTTTCTTGTATTTTGCGCCTTTAAGCGATTTGACCGAAATGGAATAGCTGTTTCCGGCTCCCATACTTCCCTTAACCTTGATCGAAATGTTTGAATCAGCTACCTTAACTCCGTTAATCGAAAGACTTATACCATAATCAGCTCCTGCCTTTGATCTGACTCCGTTATAAGGAACTTCCTCTGCCGCATAAAGCCATACTTTGCTGTCTCCCACATTTTTTGCAAATATCTTTTTTATATTGTAGGGTTCGTTTGCATTCTTTGTTTCAATTTCATTTTGTGAGACAAGAATTTCCGGTGCATCCTCATCCTCACTCACTCCGCTGCCGTCGTCAGAACTGTTCCCGTACTTTTCCCAATAGGTATTTTTCGCATAATTTCCGCGTGCCTTACTCTGACCATCCCTGTCCGCAGGCACCTCAAAGTTATAACAGAAATCATAGCCCGCATCATAAGCTCCGTCCTTATCATTGGATACATTTTTAAGAAATTCAAGCACTGTCGGATAGTATTTCTTAAGCTCATAGGAAAGATAGTTCATCTGACCGTTTATCGTTGACGAATCATAGCCTTCATCACTGCAATATTTTTCAAGTCTGTCCCATCTGCTTGCATGCCACTGGCAAAGTCCGTAGCTGCTTCCGCTGTCTCCGAGAGCTTGCGGATTAAAGTTCGATTCCGCCCGGATATTTGCAAGTATTCCGCAGGCTGCTGCCGAATTGATCCCGATACTGTTTACGCAGAAATCATAGACTTCCTTTTCCCTGTCAGAGGTTGACATTATGGATACTTCATTCGTCGATGATGCTCCCCCGTCATAAAACTCTACCGCAATATAGGGTGCCTCCGTAAAAATATCGATATTTTCATCTACACTGTATTTCGTCTCTTCAAAGACAGGGCTGAACTGCAGATAATAGTAATCCGTAGTTTCGTAGTCCTCACCTACTGCCTGCCACGAAACCTTTACTTCTTTTGATTCTTCCTCGCCTTCGACCTTCACCTTAAGGCTCTCCGGCATCTGTTTAAGAACCTCCTCTATCTCCGGTCGTTCATCTTTTGGCAGGGAAATAATCTTAAGCGGTCCACTATCCTCAAAGCCGCAGATTTTTTCCCCTGAAGCCCTGACAGTTACAGGCCTTAAAATCAGAAAAAAAGCCACGAGAAAAAGCAAAGCTGTTCCCCTGGCTTTTTTTGAGTCCGTAAATAATTTCATACTCACACCTCCATTCTTATCCTTAGGAACTGTAGATAAATAACTTATGCACACTTGCTTGTATAAACTTCCACTTGCTGCGTTATCGTCAATCAGCGTAGCTCGC
>CAJOPI010000421.1 GCA_905236275.1 uncultured Lachnospiraceae bacterium
ATATTATATGCGTACCCCCCAATACATGATATAGTTTAACAACTATACCCCATAAGAAAGAAATACCTTCTCCGAAAAACAGTCAGCAGCGTAGCTGGCTGTTTTTCACTATACGGAGGATTTTAGGGAGGACTATGATGCAGAACAGAAGAGCACAGCTCACAGAGAGCGACGTTAAGAAAATAGAAGCTGAAATCGAGGACAGGAAGCTCAGGCAGCGTCCGAAGCTTATTGAAGAAGTTAAAGAGGCAAGGGCACAGGGAGATCTGTCTGAAAATTTCGAATATTATGCGGCTAAGAGGGCGAAGAACCAGAACGAAAGCCGTATAGCTTACCTTGAGAGAATGCTCAAGACTGCCAATATCATATCGGACAGGTCAAATGAAGACGAAGTCGGGATGAACAATTTCGTCGAAATCGAATTTTTAGACGACGGATCAAGAGAAAAATACAAGATGGTCACAAGTATCCGCGGAAATTCCCTTAAAAATTACATAAGTAACGAGTCACCACTGGGACGTGCCATCATGGGTAAAAAGACAGGCGACGTCTGCAAAGTAAAGGTCAGCGATGAGGTTTCCTATGAGGTGAAAATCGTAGCGATAGACAAGTCAAACGACGACTCGGAAGATGCTATAAAATCGTTTTAGTGGATAATGCTGGTAAAGTGAAAATAGTTTTTGACCGCAGTTTAAAAAGATTTCTGCGTCAACGACGTTTGCTATAATACAAGGAGGTTTGTGGAAGTGGAGTCAAAGAGTCAGAGCTTCAGAAATGGGATAAGAGACGGTTTGCCCATATGCTTAGGTTATATGGCGGTATCCTTCGCCTTTGGCATTCAGGCGGTCAGGTCCGGTCTCACAACCTTTCAGGCAACCCTCTTGTCCCTTATAAATGTTACTTCGGCGGGACAGTTTGCGGGACTTGGTGTGATAACTGCCGGCGGCTCCCTTTTGGAAATGGCGGCAACGCAGTTTATAATAAATCTCCGCTATATGCTTATGAGTACTGCGGTTTCCCAGAAATTGAAGGATTCGGTCGGGACTCTGCCGAGACTTGCGGTGGGATTTGGAATGACGGATGAGATATTCGCGGTAAGTGTAGGACGTGCAGGTTATTTATCGCCCTACTATTCTTACGGCTGCATAATAATTTCGGTTTTTGGATGGACCCTTGGAACATTTCTCGGGGCATTTTCTGGGGAAATATTACCGGCGAGGCTTATAAGTGCGCTTGGAGTTGCCCTTTACGGGATGTTCATCGCAATAGTGGTTCCTGTGGCAACAGTAGAAAAATCTGTTCTGGCAGTAGCATTATCTGCGGTTTTGCTATCAAGTATTTTTGAATTTCTGCCGATATTAAATATGGTATCGTCGGGTTTCAGAATCATCATAGTAACCGTAGTCGTAGCCGGGGTGGCTGCGTTGGTCGCACCTGTAGAGACAGCAGAGGTGGAAAAGAATGTATAGCGTATATTTATATATTATAGTAATGGCAGTCGTAACCTTTGCAATACGCGCACTTCCCCTCACGTTAATAAGGGGTGAGATCAAATCAAAGCGTATCCGGCTCTTTCTTTATTTTGTACCCTATGCAACCCTTTCAGCCATGACATTTCCGGCGATCCTTTCGGCTACCTCGGATATTCGCTCGGCAGCAGCAGGATTTGCCGTAGCCCTTATTCTTGCTGTAAAAAGAAGAGGACTTCTTATCGTGGCACTGGGAGCATGTCTTACAGTCTTTATAGTGGAGTCACTGCCTATATGAAGAAAAATCTTCTTTTGTATGTCTTATCATCAAAACATGCGCTGAATTACAAGGCATTATATTCGGATATGACGGATAATTATGTGGAACCGATGGAACCGGAGCCGAACAGCATGGTTACCATAAGGTTTCGTGCGGCCTCCGGAAACATTGACGGCGTAACCTTTATCAGTGAGGACTGGAGGGCTGAAATGGATTTCAGCGAAAGCGTCGAGGAGTTTGCCTATTACGAAACAAAGGTATGGATAAGCGACAAGCCCATAAAATATTATTTTGAGGTCAGGGTCGGAAGAGTTGTTGCGGCTTATGACCAGACCGGTGTTGTTAAGAAGGACAAGGTGAATCATCCCTTTATCCTTGATCCTGCAATTTCCACGCCTGACTGGACTAAAGGTGCGGTCATGTACCAGATCTTTACGGACAGATTTTGTAAGGGAGATTACAATAATGACGTGACTGACAGGGAATATTTTTACATAAATGGATATTCCGAGGCGGTAAAGGACTGGAACAGACCCTTGAAGACCATGGATGTCGGGGAATTTTACGGCGGAGACCTGGCGGG
>CAJOPI010000422.1 GCA_905236275.1 uncultured Lachnospiraceae bacterium
AAATAATATGCAGGAAGAAATCAACACAATGCAGGAAAAATCAGTTCGAAACATGATTGCAGATGGATTGTCAGAAAATATTGTAGCTAAATACACTAACCTTGACTTAAAGAGAATCAGGGAGATTGCTAAAAGCATGATGTCTGCAAATATTGCTACAACGTAATATAGGAACTGGCAGGGAAACCAATAATGCGTTCCCCTGCTTTAATTCAATGAGGATATTTATGCATGCTGACTATGCTGATATCTCATTCTTGATTTCTATACTATACTAGTTAAACTTAATAGCTGCCGTTGGCAGGTATTTAGATAACTGTATATACCGCGGCTACAGTTTTGAAACGGCAGTTAATTTCGTTCGCGAGTATAGTACAGCATTTCATAAATCATGAAGCATATAGATTCACATCTTTTCCACCATTGCTGCGTTGTTGTCAACCGGCGATGCCCGCAGTGCCTCGTGCTTTTGCCTTGCACTGACGCAAAACCTGCAAATCTATATGCAGCGGCACTTATGAAATGCTGTACTAGTGTAATAAGAGGAGTTTATCAAATTTTTTTGACATATAAAAAGAACGAAATGTAAGTGAGGAGGATTTTCGTGCCAAATACAGAAATATTTAAAAAATTTGAAGAGAGAAATGACTTTGACGGGATGATAGATTATGTTACCGACCTGTTTATCGGGGCAGGTATCATTGCAGCTAATAAAGGCAATCAGACATACATTGACAGCGAAAGAGTAAAGGATGAGATTGCCGGATTCCAGCAGTATATACGTGAGCTTTCAACTACTACTGACAATCAGCCGGTCACAGGGCATCGAAAGGAAGTAATGGATAAAATCATACAGGCTTATGAAAAAAAGAACACCGAAGCTGTCGTTGAGGTTGAAAATCAGAAAAGAGAAGTAGCACAGAAGATAAGAAATGGTGAATTTTCAGAGCTGTCACATATTAAGGATAATGAAAAGGCAGTCGGAAAGCTGGCAAGGGAGATAGTGTGCCAGCAGCAGACAGCCGGAATTGAGCTTAGCTCGCTAGCTCAGGTCGGACAGTGTATGGCAGGGGTTCTTTGTGAAAAGAACATAGATAAGAGCCTTTCACAGAATTTGGAAGATAAACGGATACGTGGTGTTTTAAATGCATTTAATAAGGAATTTCCTGACATATATGAAAAAGAAAAAAAGAATATGGAATTTTGGGAAGAACAACTAAGTCCTACAGTGTCTGAAGTAGAGAAATTCAAGATCTCGATGAATGTGGAATCAGACAGGAGCAGGCTTTTTTCTGAAAAAAATGACTATATTGTTCGGATTATGAAGCTTTCTGACATGGAAATTGCTCAAGAAGAGAAGGAGGTTGAAGAAGAATTTGCAGGCAGAGATAAGGGAGTCAATAAGCTTCGCACTCTTGGCGATGATGCAAGATATATGAAGCAGACAGTGCTTGGTATTCCAGGCGTTAATCCTGATGAACATGCGATGAAAGAGATGTTGGACGAGCTGGAAAATATGACAAAGTTCGGGACAGCAGAATTTCAAATAAAAAAACCTGGATTAGAAGAACGTATGAATACCGATGTAGCAAGTCCGGTAACGTATGGCATAGCTGTTAAGACGCTTGAAAGCTGTGTAGGCAAGGTGGCAAAAGCGAGTGAGGGGGCACTGATTGAGTCAGGGAACGCTTTGGCAGCAGACGTGATAAAGAGGTTTGTATCCGAGAAGAAAGGGTTTGTCTCTGAGGTTAAAAAGGAGCATTTTAGTAAAGATTTCAGTGAGATAGAAAATAAGCGTAAAATGCTGGAGATGGAGAAGCAGCTCCGTACTCAGGAAAATGCCAAGAGTCGTCAGCTCGTAGATAGCATTAGCGTGCGGGATATGAACGTGAGATTGCAGGAGAATTTTGCATACATTGCGCATCGTGGAATCAGGGTGCTAAAGAGCAATTCTGCATTTATGAATAGCGACAAGAAAAAACACAAAAGAAGATCGGGAAGTTATGATGAATATACTGAACAATTGGACAAGCTTACGAAGATGGACGCAAGGAAGACATCGCCTGACAAGATGTTAGGGCAGATGGAGGCGGCATTGAAGGCGGCAGAAAACTATGAAAAAGAACATACCGGTTGGAAACACCAGCTTTCAGCAAAAAAACCGGAGGGCATAGCAAGGCTGCAAAGTGCCGTATATACAAAAAACGTACTCAGGCAGAAGCTGAAAGAACTTAAGAATACATATGAACGTCTTAGGGGCAGGGATATAGAAGGAGCTGATGCACAGCTTACGCCGCCAGAAGAATACCGCTTAAAGGCAGAGGAAAAGAACAATATCGAGAGAAATGAACTTTTACAGGAGAGAAACGGGATAGCTTATGCAGGAGGGGCTAATCTGCCTGAAAATGGCATAGGTGGAGGGGTACCACGAAACGAAGAGAAAGCTATAGACAATTCAAAGGCATTTTCGCTTGATGACAAGATAAAAGAAGCACAGAAGAATATTCAGGAGGCTGAAAAAGATGTAAATGGAAAGCATCCTTCAAAGGGCAGCGTTAAGGATGATTATGCTG
>CAJOPI010000423.1 GCA_905236275.1 uncultured Lachnospiraceae bacterium
ATGGCGGAAGCGCGAAGCGCGGAGCCATGCGTAGGACTTATAGGCATGGTGGCGCATGGCGCAAGCCATGCATGAAAGTTTAGGTGTAAACTTATCTGGCAGCTGATTTGCGGGAGGGGACTGCAATGGGGAGTGAGCTGAATTTCGAACTGATGGCTTCTATGATGTGCGCTGATTACAGAAATCTTGAAAAGGAAGTGCGCGAACTTGATGAGGCCGGGATTGATTCATTTCATATTGATATAATGGACGGACGTTATGTCAATAATTATGCCATGTCCCTGAATGACCTGCGCTGTATACGCTCGTTGACGGATAAGCCGCTTGACGTACACCTTATGGTTGAGCACCCGTTAAACACGATAGATTTATTTATAAGGTCACTCAGACCCGGAGACACTATCTATATTCATCCGGAGGCAGAGTACCATCCTTCTGCGACACTGCAGAAGGTAATTGATGCAGGTCTGATACCGGGAATTGCGATTAATCCCGGAACGAGTGTGGGAGCGGTTTTCGAGCTGCTTCGGATCGTAAGCCGGGTGCTTGTAATGTCGGTTAATCCCGGAAATGCAGGGCAGATGTTCCTGCCGTTCGTGGGAGAAAAATATGACCGTCTTCTGGCGATAAAAAAAGACATGAAATTTGATGTATATTGGGATGGAGCCTGTAGTGCGGATAAGATACTGACCTTCGCACCAAAGGGGATAAAGGGCTTCGTTCTTGGAACTTCGCTGCTTTTTGGGAAGGAAGAAGCTTACAGGGAAATCATTAAGAAAATCAGGGGGATGGAGATTTGATGAACATAGCATTGGTATTATCGGGTGGCGTTGGACGAAGGATAAATTCCGAAGTTCCTAAACAGTATATAAATATCTGCGGGAAAATGATAATTATCCATTGTCTGCAGAGGCTTTGTGAGAGCCATGAGATTGACGCGATACAGGTTGTTGCCGAGCACAGCTGGTGGGAGCCTATATTGACGGAGCTTCCTGATGCGTCAAAATTCAGGGGATTTTCAAATCCCGGAGAAAACAGACAGCTTTCGATACTGAATGGATTGAAGGATATCAGTCAGTATGCCGAAAAAAGCGATATAGTATTTGTTCATGATGCCGTAAGGCCGATGATTTCCGAAAAGCTTATCGAGGATACGCTTAATGCTGTTGTCGGACATGATGGTGCAGTACCTGTCCTTCCGATGAAGGATACCGTATATTTCAGCGAAGACGGACATTCTATAAGCGGAAGACTTGATCGGGCTAAGATACTTGCCGGACAGGCACCGGAAGCTTTCCATTTTGGTAAATACCTTGCTGCAAACGAAGCTCTTTCGAGAGAAGAGATGCTTGCAATTTCAGGCTCTGCGGAGCCTGCGCTGATTGCCGGACTCGATATAGCTACCCTTAAAGGGGATGAGAAGAATTTCAAGATTACGACGAATGAGGATCTGGAGCGTTTCAGAAAAATTATAGAAACAAGGGTTCAGTTTGAGGTAAAATTCTGATGAAGGCATGGGTTTTGCACGCGGTAAATGATATACGTTTAGAAGATATCAAAAAACCTGAGGCAAGTCCGGGTGAGGTTATAGTAAAAGTAAAAGCGGCAGGAGTCTGTGGTTCGGATATTCCGAGGATTTACAAGACCGGAGCCCATAATATGCCGCTTATTCCGGGGCACGAGTTTTCGGGAATAGTTGATTCTCTTGGAGAAGGAGTGGAAGATAATCTGCTCGGTAAAAGGGTTGCGGTATTTCCTCTGATTCCATGCGGAGTCTGTGACAGCTGCAAAAAGTTGAAACCCCAGCTTTGTAGAAATTATGACTATATAGGTTCAAGAAGAGACGGTGCTTTTGCTGAGTATGTAAGGGTTCCGGCTGAAAATCTCATGGAGGTTCCGGATAATGTTTCTTTTGAAGAAGCGGCAATGCTCGAACCAATGGCTGTTGCCGTTCATGCAATAAGACAGGGGATGGAATCTTTCGGGGCAGAGATGCCTTTGGATAAGAACTTTGTTATCTGTGGAGCAGGTACTATCGGTTTAATTCTTGCCATGTTTTTGAAGGCAAAAGGTGTTAGGAAGCTTTTCTTCATAGGAAATAAGGACAGTCAGAAAAATCGGGTTTACGGACTTGGTATTTCGGAAGAAAATTTCTGCGATAAAAGGATTTCCGACCCGGTTGAATGGCTAAAGGAGCGGGGAGGTTCGGACTTTTATCTTGAAGCTGTCGGAAGGAATGAAAGCCTTTCTTATGGAGTCGAGACAATGAACCCCGGAGCAAGGATAGTTGCAGTCGGGAATCCCTATTCCGATATGACGCTTTCAAGGGAAACCTACTGGAAGATCCTTAGAAATGAAGGCTTCATAACCGGAACCTGGAATTCCGTATTTCTTCCAAATGACAATGCCGGTGACGACTGGCATTATGTCAGGGATTATCTCGCAGCCGCAAAAGTTCAGCCATCGGGTCTTATCAGTCATAAATTCCCGATAGCGGAACTGGAAAAAGGCTTTAAGATAATGCGTGATAAAAGTGAGGATTACTGTAAGGTAATGCTCATAGTTTAGGAACTGTAGATAAATGACTATAGTGCAAAATGATTCCTACGGATTGTTTCGTGCTTCGCACTCCCACAATCCTCCCCCATATTCGCATTCTCGTG
>CAJOPI010000424.1 GCA_905236275.1 uncultured Lachnospiraceae bacterium
AGGAAATCGAGGAGAAATATAACCGTAGATGAACAAAGATGTGATGGTCACAGTAAGCGGCTTCCAGATAAATGAGTTTGACGAGAATGACAATGTGGAGCTGATGACCAACGGCAAATATTCCAAAAAAAAAGACAGAGGCTATCTTCGTTACGAAGAAGTCTCTGTTGATACAGGTGTAACCAAGACGGTTATGATCTTTGATGAACATTCTCTTGAAGTTACGAGAAGGGGAGGCGTTCAGCTTCACATGACCTTTCTCGAAGGTCAGAAGACCATGACGAGTTACAATACACCTTTTGGGAATCTGCTGGTTGGGGTTGACACAGACAGGTATATCTATAAGGAAGACGAGAACAGCATTGACATCAAGGTTAAGTATGCACTTGAAATCAATCATGAGTTCATTGCAGACTGTGAACTGACTACTAAAATAACACCGAGAAATACAGAAGCCACGCGACAGCTTTAAAGCGTCAGGTGGCTTTTTGTGAATTTATGCAGAATTTGTTGCTGACATAATCATTGAAGGGAAATGACATAAATAATGATAAAAGGGGCAGATATAGGCTGGCTTTCCATGCTGGAAAAGCTGGGGATGAGTTACGTGGATGAAAAAATGCAGGCAGCAGATCCGCTCGACCTGCTTAAAGACTATGGTATAAATACGATCAGACTCCGCCTTTTCGTTGATCCGCCGAGCAGCTGTTTTTGGCGGAAGAACAATGGTAAGAGGGTCATGCTCGGCTTTTGCGACAAGAATAGTGTTCTTGAAGCTGCCAAAAGAGCAAAAGATAAGGGTTTTAAACTGATGATCGACCTGCATTACAGCGATCATTTTGCTGATCCCGAATATCAGGATATTCCGAAACTCTGGTCGGCGGCGGATGATGTATGGGCAGTGGCACTGATACAGGAGCATACGGAACGCTTCATGGAAGCACTGCGTGATCTTGATATAACTCCGGATTTTGTACAGACGGGGAATGAGATTAATAATGGAATACTTTTTCCTTTGGGAAAATATCCTGAAGAAAAGAGAAATCTTGCGAAATTCCTTACGTCAGGGTATGAGGCGGTAAAGAATATATTCCCTGATACAAAGGTGGTTACACATCTTGCGGAGGGAAACAACAGGAAGTTCTTTGAAGAATTTTTTGATGATATTTTAGGAACTTATAAGGCAAAAACGGATGTTATAGGAATGTCCTACTATCCTTACTGGATAGGAAAGTCTTACAAGGAAACGATACATGACCTTTCCGTTAATCTGATGAAGTGTGCGAAGAAGTATGATAAGGAGGTTATGGTCTGCGAAATCGGAGGACTTGAAACCGAGCCGGAGGAAACGGCGGATATGATCAGGCTGGTTTTGAATGCGGTTGAAGCGGTTCCGTCAGGAAAGGGACTCGGTGTCATTTATTGGGAGCCTGCTGCGTGCAGCAAGGTACTTCCTGACAATTATCCCTTGGGCGCGTGCCGTATTGTTGCGGAAAATACACTGCAATTTACGGATGCAATGAAGGGGTTTGGAGAGTAAGGTCTGGTACGTGACATAGATAAATGCCTTTTGCAGCATGAAGAATGCTTGCAAAAGGCATTTATCATGTCACTTGCTTGCTCTGTGACCTTACGATATTTTGCGATTATGAACTGATCCTTACTGAAGCGGTTTTGCACCGGCTTTTTTCTGGAGATTTTCCTTCCACTGCTGGAATTTGGAAAGCTTCTTTTCGGGTGATTTTTCGATGGTATTGCCATGAACACCCTTTACTGCTGTGATGTGGATGCCACCGCCGACGGTCGCCTTGACTTCCTTCTTCAGAGGAATTGCGTCGAAAACTTCCTTGCTGTCGCAGACAAGGGTTACAATCTGCGACTGAACCTTTGTGGTAGCGGGACCGCCGCCCATACGGTTCATTTTCTGGTTTACCATTGTCTGGTATCCGCCGATCTTTGCTTTGACGACCTGTACCTTTGTGCCGCGTCGCCATTTCGGTATCTGCTCGATAACTGCCTCCGGAAGTCCGGAGTCTTTAATTTTCATGACTTTTTTGTCGATAATGAGAAGAGGAACGGTAGCGGAGGTGGCTTCGATTGCAGCCTGACCCTCTGCCTGCTTCTTTTCAAGACGTCTTCCTAAAAAATAAAGTGCAACGATAGCGGCTATAAGAACCACCAGAACTACGATTAAAACGATAGTAAGCGTATTCAATTCAGTAAAACCTCCTAAACTAACAAACAAACATACTTCCATAGTTTAACACGTTTTTTTCGTATGGTAAATACATAATCTACTTTTAATAAGAGGAAAAATGTGATATAAATTAGAAGTGGGTTTTATATTGAATGGATTTTTAAACATATGACTTTTGAAATGCAAGCATTCCAAAAGTCATGAAATGGGCAATGCTTCGCATTTAAAAATTGCCCATTTCTGCCCTGCCAAAAGCTTTCATACGAAACCCGCAGTAAATGCGTGTTTCTGATTGATGGTTTCAAAACATATACTTAATTAATAAAACCCGATAATTTTTGGAGGATTTTAGCAATGAAAAAGTCATATTTACTATTGGCGGTCGCTATGACGGCATCGCTTTTAATGAGCGGATGCGGAGATGAACAGGACATTTCTTCCGTAGATGCATCAAAGTATGTTAAGCTTGGGAATTATAAGGGACTGAGTGTATCGGTGGATGATACGACGGTTACAGATGAAGAGGTGGAAGAGACCATAAGCAGCAATCTTGCCGCAAAGGGTACGATGACAGCTGTAAGCGGAAGAGCAGTTCAGAACGGCGATACAGTCAATATAGATTACGAAGGAAAGAAAGACGGAGTCGTTTTTCAGGGAGGAACTGCACAGGGATACGATTTGGAGATTGGTTCCGGAACCTTTATAGACGGCTTCGAGGATGGTCTTGTTGGGCATGAGGCAGGCGAAGAGCTTGATCTCAATCTGACCTTCCCGGAAAATTATGGTTCTGCTGAGCTTGCCGGACAGGATGTTGTTTTTACGGTGAAAATCAATTCAATAAGCGAGAATGTTGTACCGGAGCTGGATGATACGGTTGCGAAGGAACTTGATCCGGAAGTCTCTACAAAGGACGAGTATATTGCAAAGGTCAGGGAGGATCTCGAAAAATCAAAACAGGACAGCGCGCGTTCAGAGGTTTATGCAGAGCTTCTTGAAGCTGTCGAGGAAAATTCCGAGATAGTATCTGGCAATAAGCTTCCGAGCTGGCTTGTCGAGGGAATTGCGGCCGAACAGAAGAGTACCTTTGAGGCGAATATAAAGGCCTATGGAATGACAATGGAGAGCTACTTAAGCAGTTTCGGTATGACGGAGGAACAGCTGGAGGAGGAAATCAAAGCTTATGCGGAGTCTTATGCAAAGCAGGAGCTTCTCGTTCATGCGCTTGCTCAGGCTGAAGGAATAAAGCTTACGGATGAGGACATGAACAGGGCTTATGCTGAATATGCCGAAAAGTACGGCTATGCCTCTGCTGATGCCTTTTTATCGACCTTGAAAGAGCGTAAGGGAGAGGATAATTTTAGAGAGGCAACTCTTACCGAGGCGGTTGAGAAATTCCTTTTTAAGAATGCAAATATAGAAAATCCGGAAATGGTAACATGGACTGAAGAATAAGGACGGGAGCAAAAGACGATGGAGAAATTAGTTGAAATCAGAGAACTTTTTAAAAACAGGGATGCTTATATAGGCAGGAAGATAGCTGTTGGCGGCTGGCTCAGGTCCAACCGCGATTCAAAGACATTTGGCTTTGCAGTTATTTCTGATGGCACTTTTTTTGATACCCTTCAGATTGTTTACCACGACAGGATGGCGAATTTTGCGGAAGTCGCAAAGCTTAACGTTGGAACGGCGATAATTGCAAGGGGTGAGCTCGTGGCAACCCCCGATGCAAAGCAGCCTTTTGAAATTCAGGCAGAGGAAATAGAGGTGGAAGGCGCATCGACACCGGATTACCCGCTTCAGAAAAAACGTCATACCCTTGAGTATTTAAGGACGATGACCCATTTAAGACCCAGAACGAACACTTTTCAGGCTACCTTCCGCGTGCGCTCTCTTATAGCCTACGCAATTCACAGATTTTTCCAGGAGAGGGGCTTCGTTTACGTTCATACGCCTCTTATAACAGGTTCTGATGCCGAGGGCGCAGGAGAAATGTTCCAGGTAACGACGCTCCCGCTGAATGAAATTCCGAAAAATGAGGACGGAAGCATAAATTACAGCGAGGATTTCTTCGGAAAGTCAACAAACCTTACCGTATCGGGACAGCTTAACGGTGAGACCTTTGCACAGGCATTCAGAAATATTTATACATTCGGACCTACCTTCAGGGCGGAAAATTCGAATACAACAAGGCATGCTGCCGAGTTTTGGATGATCGAGCCTGAAATCGCCTTTGCAGACCTTGATGATGATATGAAGCTTGCAGAGGATATGCTTAAATATATCATCAGGTATGTTCTTGATGAGGCACCCGAGGAGATGGAATTTTTCAATAAGTTCGTGGACAAGGGGCTTCTTGAAAGACTTAACCATGTAATGAATTCTGACTTCGGACGCGTGACCTATACTGAGGCAATCGAAATCCTCGAGAAGAATAATGATAATTTTGAATATAAGGTTTCATGGGGGGCTGATTTACAGACCGAGCACGAAAGATATCTGACAGAGCAGGTATTTAAGCGTCCTGTATTCGTAACGGATTACCCGAAGGAAATCAAGGCATTTTACATGAAGGAAAATCCTGACGGCAAGACGGTTGCGGCTATGGACTGTCTCGTTCCGGGCATCGGTGAGATTATCGGAGGTTCTCAGAGAGAAGATGATTATGATAAGCTCCTTAAGCGCATTAACGAGCTTGGAATGAGAGAAGAGGATTATGATTTCTATCTTGACCTTAGAAAGTATGGCTCGACAAGACATGCGGGCTTCGGTCTGGGCTTCGAGAGAGCGGTAATGTATATCACAGGTATGGAGAACATACGTGACGTGCTTCCTTTCCCCAGAACGGTCGGAACCTGCGAATTATAAATGATTACTGTTAGTGTGGTAACAGTTCATTATTAACAGGTCCTTAGTGGGGGTAACTAATGAAAAAGAAGATATGTGCGGCATTGTGTGGGTGTCTGGCACTGTCTATGTGTTTCAGCACTTTTGCAAAAACAAAAGAACAGCTGAAGCAGGAGCAGGCTGAGTCTCAAAAAAATCTGCAGGATGCGGAGGGCAAGGTTGATGCCATTGCAGAGGAGAGACAGGACGCAGAAGTCTCGATGAATGCTTCAAGGGAAGAGCTTGCGCAGGTACTTGCCAATGTCAATATCATCGAGGATGAGATAGAAGATAAAACCGCCCAGATTGAAGAAGCTCAGGCGAAATATGATGAAGCTGCCGAAAAAGAAGAGAAGCAGTATGAGGCTATAAAAAAACGTATACGTTATATGTACGAAAATGGCGGAGCTGATGCTTCTTACATAGAGATATTCATCCAGGCAGGTAATTTTATCGATTTCCTGAATAAAGCAAGCTATGCGGAACAGCTCTATTCCTATGACCGAGAGCTTTTGGAAAAATACCGGAATACAAAGGAAGAGACGAAGGCTTCAGCTGAAAAGCTGCAGGCTGAACTCGATGAAATGACCGAGATAAAGTCAACCTATGAGGAACAGTCGAGTGAACTTGAAGAAACTATCGAGAAGCAGAAGGCTGTGGTTGAAGATTTTGACGGACTTTTGAGCGAGGCCAAGGCAGATGCAAGCAGGTACAGGCAGGAAATACAGACGCAGAATGCCGAGATAAGGGCAATAGCGGCGGCAGAAGAGGCAGCAGCAAAGAAAAAAGCCGAAGAAGAGGCGAGGAAGAAAGCCGAGGCAGAGGCAAAGAAAAAGGCTGAGGAAGAAGCAAGGAAGAAGGCTGAGGAAGAGGCTTCAAAGGCGGCGGAGGAAAGCAAGGCGAGTACACCGGAGGTCGAATACGACGATGACGAAGAGGGAGAAAGTGATGAGGACAGCTCTTCCGGTTCGGGAACTTCCGGAAGTGCTATCGCTTCCTATGCACAGCAATTTATAGGAAATCCTTATGTAGCCGGCGGAACTTCGCTTACGAATGGCTGTGACTGTTCAGGCTTTACGATGTCGGTGTATGCACATTTCGGAATAAGCATACCGAGAAATTCCGGTGCGCAGGCGGCAGTCGGCAAGGCGGTCTCTTATTCCGATGCTAAAGCGGGTGACATTGTATGCTATCCCGGGCATGTTGGAATTTATATTGGCAGCGGTATGATAGTGCATGCTTCGACAGAGGCGACCGGAATAAAGATAACTCCGGCGACCTACCGCTCGATTACTACGATCAGACGAATCGTATAGAGGTAAAAGAATGATTGATAGAGAATAC
>CAJOPI010000425.1 GCA_905236275.1 uncultured Lachnospiraceae bacterium
TAAAAATCTCTTCCGCACATTTGTGATAGTCCAGTGCCATAAACGTTCTCCTTCCTACTCTGTAAGGTTTAATTGGTTGAAAGCCTTTGCAAGTCCGTCATTGTTTACAGAATCACAAACCATGTCACATATTTTCTTAAGATGTTCATTACCGTTTGCCATACACACACTATAGCCCACAGTCTTTATCATCTCGAGGTCATTCATACTGTCCCCGAAACCAATGGTATCACTCAGGTCATAACCCAAAGCTTCGGCAACCTTACGCACACCCCTGCCTTTATCAAACTTTCGGTTAATCAGCTCCCCATTTACGCACTTATTGAGTTTTAACGGAACAATCTGCATACAGAAGTCGTATTTATCTTCAAGAAGCTCTCTTGCTTCATCAAGCTGTTTATCATCCATGCACATAATTACAACCTTATATATAGGTCTTCCGTCATATTCTTTTATATCATGAATTCCGAGACTAGTTGAAAGAGCTTTTCTCCAACGCTCTATCTCACTATTTCCTTCATCTGTATGATCAGCAAAAAATTCTGCCAGATTTGAATCTCCATATGCCACATCCTTAGCTTCCACCGTACAAAATACACCATTCCTGTGTAGTACGTCAAGTGCTGTATGGAAATCTTCGTCTTCCATAGGACAATCATAAATTACTTTATCAGCTATAACAATATATCCGCCCGCGCTTGCTACATATCCGTCAAAATCATATTTAAGCAATGGCGAAAGCATTCCTGGATTTCTGCCGGAACACAGAAAAACCTTATGCCCTGATTTTTGAGCTTTTTTTATAGCCTCCAAAGCGCTATCAGGCGGAACATTGCTGCCTGCAGCCGTCAAAGTCCCATCAATATCCAAAAAAATCAGTTTCTTTTTCATAAAAATCTCTCCTCTGTCTTAACTCAATATTGATTTATCTATAGAATTACTCCATAGTGAAATCGGCTTATTTATATTGACTGACATTGGAAGCATCTACAGCTTCAAAAGGAACCCACACGTACTTTCCATCTTCACTTCCGCCTTCAACAGAAGATATTTTTCCACCTTTTGAAATTACCTGCGCTGCACGAATTGCACTTAAGGCCTGACCATCAGCATTTTGAAATGCTGTAAATGCCATTTCTCCATTTTCTATAGAACTACAGCCATCAGCAGTTGCATCAACTCCGCATACAGGAATCTTCGAGGGATCAATTCCCTCTTTTTTCAATGCTTCAACAACTCCTAATGCCATTGTATCATTATTACAGAAAATTGCATCAAATGACTGACCTGTTTTAAAAAATAATTCCATAGCAGAAGCTGCATATGTATCTGACCAGTTAGCATAGTCTATAAATACAAGATTAAGATCACAGCCGTTGTCCCTGATCGTCTGTTTTACTGCTGTAGTTCTTCCTGTAGTACCCGAATGCCCCTTTTCACCCATCATAATTATTCCATTCATTTTCGATGGATTCCCAAGTTTTTTTAATACCCATTCTGCCTGTAATTTACCAGCTTCTTCTTCATCAGAGCCTACAAATACATATTTATTCTCCATCAGGTAATCATCTTCCGGTTGATTATTTACAAAAATAACGGGAAGATCACCTGCGGCTACCTCCATTTGAAGCGCTGTTGACGCATCTACAAGGCGAACTATAACAGCACTGTAACCATTTGCTGCAGCATTTGATATATCACTTGTCTGTTGTTCGAGTGATGAGCCGCAATAAGATACATCCAAAGTAACTCCCTCTGATGATGCATCAGAGATCATCGCATCTGTCAGCAATTGTCTGAATGTATCATCTGTGTCTGTCATAGAAAGTAATATCTTCTTCCCACCTGATGCTGATCCAGCTGTTGGCATTTTACAGGCTGAAAGCATTGATACTGTGATAAAAACAGTAAACACGGCGGCGGCTATTTTATAGATCCCTTTATGCATAACCTGTCTCCTTACAAATTTTGAAAAAATCCCAGTTTTCCTAAAGCTGATTAACAATATCCCATGACTTCTTGTGGGTCAATCA
>CAJOPI010000426.1 GCA_905236275.1 uncultured Lachnospiraceae bacterium
ATGGCACAGCTTTCCATTTCCGCATCGTAGTGGGATAGCTTACTGCGAGGGTCTTTAGTCGGTTCGCCTAATTTCTCTCGCAGTAAGTGCTCACACAAACTATGAGCTTCCGTGCCTTCCTGGGCATACTCAGATGTCTCTTCAGGTTCTGCTTCTTCACCAAGCCGGAGAGAGGGTGGGCAGTGTATCAACCGCTCTGCCGATAAGGGGCTGAACCTCGCATGTACGTCAGGCATTAGCTATCTCCTTTGCTGAGGCCAATAGCTCTGCATAGTCCTTGGGATTCACTTCTGACAGTTTTGTAGCTCCGTACTTTGTGAGAAGTGCTTTCATTTCGGCTGTCTTCCCCTGCTTGGAAATTTCCGCCAAGACTGCACGGACATCTTCTAGCTTGGGGGATTCTTTAGGGCGTAGTTCTGCTGTGAGTTCCCTTATTGCTTCTGAAAGTTCATGTAGCGTGTTTATCAGCTCATTCTCCAATTCGTATCACCTTCATTGATTAATAGCCGGAAGATTTTTTCTTCCGGCTGAGTTGATTAGTCTGTAACCTCTGGCCTAACTACATCATCGCGAGGCGAATCCTCCACGAACATTCGACATTTCTCCAGGATTTTTATCGCGTGGACCATTACTACGATCGAAAGATACAAGCATATTCCAGCTCCGCAGAGGATGAAGAAATCTATTTGTCATCCCTCCTGTCCCAAGCCCCAATTGCTTGCCCCTCGGTTTCATAGCTATCGCTTCGTGCCCCGCATTCAGTGCAGAAGACATACGACCACTCATCGTCATCCAGCGCAGTATTTGCAGTTCCTCCACAGAATGGGCATGGTTGCAGAGCTTTTGCTACTACTCTGCCAAGAACCATATCGATTTCTGAACGAAGATTCTCGTCGTCCCCGGTCTCGCATAGCTCACGTGATATGCGGTCAAGAAGCCGGTACATTGATGGCGCTGACTCGATTAATCGGGCATTCGCATATGGATCAACTTTATCGCCGTTGAAAACTACTGCCACAGGAGTCCCCTCCGAAGTGATCATTGACGTTTCCGCATCAAAAAACCAATTCTCCATTCTTACGCCTCCTCTATGTTTTTACCGATTAACTGAGCATCGGTATAAGTTCTACTGAGACCGCCCACTATTTCACGAAATAGATGGTGATTCCCACGCTTCCCCTCATAACGAAAGTCGTACTCCTTATCTAGTTGAGATGCGTAAATCTTGTAGACATGCCCAACCACAAAGGTTGAATTTCGTAACTTCCTCAAAATTCACATCTCCTTTCCTAATTACATTGCTGCCTAATATGAGCCAGGTATTGAGGCTTGGTTGCTACAAATAGTAGCGGCCTCAACCCTTGACACTTTTTCAAAATGCTCGTAGACTATAAAAATAGTTTTCTACGCTACTGCGAAAATCTCTTTCGCTCGTTAGTAAAATATGCTTTAAGTGATGTTAGCTGTAAATTGTTAGCTGTATTAGTTCTGTTAGTTTTTGAACAGGAGGCTTAAGATGGTTCCTTATTTGTGTGGAGGTATTTTCCTTCTCCTTTTGAAACAAGCAAAAGCTGATGGCCTCTCAAACCATCAGCTTATAAACGGTCAAAGGGATAATAGAAGCATGGAGAAAATGACGCTTGGGTTAATAAAGCTCTTTTATCCCGTAGATGAACATTTATCAGGTAGGACATTCAGCACAGACTCCTCCGAATACCGTTCGTGTAAGAAGAACAGCAGTGGTTATCTACCTTTTAATGACTCGGTTTTAATCGGAGAGTATGATAAAAAAGTACAAGAAAACTTTCTGTCTGCTTTATCTGACATGAATAACTATGTTCAAACTTATCTTGACGTAAAATCTTCATCAAAAATAAACTGGCTTGGGCGCGCTCTTTTGAATCTATTAAAACAGGACACGGAAATTAACGATAATGAAACTCTCTTCTATTGCGAAAGGGGCATTACAAAGTCTAAGCTACTAGACGAGAGGGATATTAATGTTCCGGCTTTGCTCCTTGCTATATGGCATTTCATTGTTACTAGACGCCCAGAAAATACTAAGGGCAGAGAGACATTCCTAGCTTGGAATGAAGAACCTAAAATAAACGGCAATCCTTGGGTATTTAATAACGACATCGGTAAGAACTATCCGTATGAAGTAAAATTTGATGTTAGTGCATCGGAGATTAGTGCGCTAGAAATAAGCGTACCAACTAGGGAAGAAGGTGAAAATATGATGCAGGAAACTACAGATCAGGTCAAGGATTTGATGAAAGTAGTAGACGAAGAAGATAAATCTTCTCGTAAAACCATTATGTTCAATCTGGGGTCGGGACAACAAATTAATGAAGTACAAAATCTCGTGATAAACAATTCACGCTGTTCAGAGCTGTAATATGGATAGTATGATTAACTTCAGCGGAACACAAATTAATACTGTTAGAGGAGATGTAATAATCCAAGGGCTAACACCTTCTCTCAGTGGTATAGATCCCCCTATACACTTGAATTTGAACCCCAAATTGGAGGCGCACCTTCAAGAGCAATTTAACTACTATGAGAGGGAGAACATTGCTGTCAAAACTCCTCAACTGCTTCTTATGCTTCTGCGATACGAAAATTGCAATATTCTTAAGGTATTTAATAGCCTTCAAATAGGAACAAATCGAAGATATGGTGATTTTTTACTAACCTACTTTCAGGCATGGAATCAACATTTTCAAAAAAACGGTATATCTTACGAAGAGAAAAACTTTGAAGATTTCCTGAAAGTAGTAAAACATGGAATACAAGAGCTAAAACGGGAACTCAGGCAACTTGATGATGAGGAATACCGGGATCGTTGGGATTCTTTGGAGCTCGGTGAATACATACCTGCTCATACTCTATGCTACTTTATTCTTACACAGGAAAATAGTCAAACGCTGGATGAAATGAGAAAGCAGATAGGGCCTTTTTTAGATAAGTTGACAAGTTACATAAAGATCAACAAAGTACCTACATTTACTATGAGGTGATTTTATGCCAGGGTCTGCAAATGGAATTGGACTTCCAAATTTTAACTTATTACCTGATCTTTCATACCATGAAACTATTTACGACAAGGATGAGATAGTTGGCGACAGATATTATATATTAGAAAAAACGGAAGGGTTTGCTAATGTATTTTTTTGTCTTGATCTCTGGGACAATAGCCCTTGCGTTCTTAAAGAAATACCAGCTTACTCCGGTAAGGAAGCTAGGAATATTGCTAAAATTCCTTTCCACAAAAACGTTGTACAACTTTTACGCCTTGAAGTTATTGGAGGCTCCATTTTTATGGTTCTGGAGTGGCTTCCCGATACTTTATTCGATTTAATAAAGAAGTCTCAATTCTCTGCTAATGAAATCACGGATGCTATTTTCTCCATTTGTTGCGGCCTTCAGCACTGTATATCTTACCTTTCAACAGAAGAAAAAGCATATGTCCATAAAGATATAAAACCTGAGAACGTCTTCTATGACGGCACTTTCAAACTTGCCGATTTTGGGGGTGGTTATACCCCACCGTACGCTGCTCCAGAAGTGGAAAATGGCTTAAATGCAGATTGTAGAAGTGATATTTTCAGTATTGGTAAGATTCTTCAGGAGTTATGCACTCATTGCGAGGATAAGGCTTTCAACGAAAAAGTCCAGCCCCTTATAAATGCTTGTACGCAATCATCTCCTGAAAAAAGGCCACAATCTCTTCAGGAAGTCTGTCTCGCTCTAGGTAGAAGGCTTGTAGATGAAAATGCACAATACCATTTAACTGCTATACAGTTACGTAATCTCGCGTACATCGGCGAGCCTTATGAAAGTATGTTTCATGATTTAACTGAAATTTGGAAATATGGAGATGCTGAAAGTTTATACTATGCAGGCGATGTCCTTCTACGCATCGACCTACCTAGAGAAGCTCTCCCTATGTATTTTAAATCCCTTAACTCTGGTGGCAAAGATAATCAGTCAATAGCTCTTACTAAAATTGCTCAGACATACTTTAAACTTCAAGATTGGGATAATGCCATAAAACATTCTAAGATAGCTCTGAATTGTATGGCTCGTGATTATATGGAGAAAAAAGCACCTTTTAACTATGGTGTTATACATACATACATTAATGCTGTCTTCAACAAGTATATTGACAGCTCACCTAATGGCGCAAATAAAGAGCTTTTTTCTTGGATAATTCAAATTCTAGAATGGCTACATGAGAATCAGCCTAACCGAAAAGAAAGTTTAAGACTCCTAGGATATATACACTACACCCTGAGGGAGTATGATGAGGCTATACCGTATTATGAGGAATACTTCTCGTCTTCTAAGGATGATTACGAAACATCTTTTTATTACGCTATGTCTCTCTTCTTCACTCGTGATACTACAAAGGCTAAAAAGCAATTCGAATTCGTCGCCGAGTTTCTAGAAACGTCTGAATCGACCAGTCTCGGAAGGCTCATCATGCTTTTGTATTGCAAATATTTCATGAAAGATGCTGATGGCTTTGCAGACTCTCTTAAACGCTTTGATGATAAAATAGACCCTCTTTCAGACAAGGAACCTAAAAAGACATGGTCTGAGCTTATGCAAGAAGAAGAACACCGGCTCGATCTATCAAAATTCGTCATCGTTAGCCAGCTATTCGAAAATGATATTCAACTCACATCTTCATACTTTGATGATATAAGTATTACAATGAATGCTCTCAATTCAGAGCAACTGCAAATTACAGAATATAACAAGTTATGGTGTAAAAATCAACTTCTAAAGATAAAAGAACTTAGGAGCGAATGGGGTATGTTGGAATTGCCTTCGATTTCAATCGCTCTCAGACACCTAAATTTCTTATCTTATCACTGCGAATCTTTGATTTACGAGCGTCTTGGTAATTATAAAGCTATGCTTCGGGCTTGTGACGATATGCTACGGTTTGATAAATCTTCTCCAGAAGCTCTTTCTCACAAGGCTGAAGCTCTTGTTAGACTTGAGAGATACATTGATAGCGTGCCTTTCTACCAACAATCATTTGATATACAACATAAGGACGAGGTAAAGCGCAGGGAGAGGGAAGTTCTATTCTACCTACATGAAAACCCCGATGAGTTTTATACAAAGCTTCTGGAGGAAGCTCCTAGTTGGGGTATTGATCCCTCAAAGCTAAAGTTTTACATTTCTAATTACCGCATTATGTTCAGTGATATTCTACCTGATTGGCTATATGGCTATACAGAGACGATAATTCAGGACTTCAATTCCGTTAGGTCTCTTCTTTGTTTGCTGAGACTTTTACAACATCTAAATGCTCCTGAAGATAAAGAAATTAGACTAGCAAATTTCCAGGAAGTAGCACTTCACATCCTCAATAGGCTTATTGAGGAGTATGCTCAACGCCAGGATCGACTATTCTATCTATTGCCTATAAGAGGCAATAATTATATGGACCTTAACCTTGATATGGCCGTAGATGACTTTAAACGCTTCTTAAAACTAAAAATTTCTTGGGAACCTCATGAGTTTCCTGTAGTTGCTTCCGTTTACCATAACCTTGCTATTACATACTCAAAATTCCCTGAAGACAAATTCCTTGAGCTGGCTGATGCTAATTACGACATGGCTATAACAATTTATAATGTCTTAGGTGATAAGGCTAGTATAGCTAAAGTTTACCATAACAAAAGTATTTGTTTCTTTAAAGAAAAACGATACTCCGAAGCTGGCTCAGCCATGTTGCGTTCATTAGATTATATAACGGCTGATAAGTATCCTATACTATACTCACAAGCTCAATATATTTTAGGCAATGTGATTTCTATCTTTCTCGATGAATGTCAATATAGTGATGATGTCAAAAATATGCTGAATAAAGGAATAGAAGCATTTTTAATGTGCGTCCAGCTTTATAATAAGAGAACTCACTGTATAAATGAAACTGATGACTCTTGTGAAAGATATTTCTCTTTCATAAGACTATCAAAACTTTATCAGAGGAAAGCTGAGCTATTTCATGATGGAAGTTTAGTTTTAGCGAGATACTACGAAAAAAAAGCTAAAAAATCATTACCTAAACGGTCCGAAGTACGAGACTTTTTGGGACAATCCATCTCGCATTGAGAAAGAAAAGGAAGCTGATAAGACTTATGTTCGATAATCCAGAAGAGGGGCCAGTCCAACTCTCTCTCTTCAGCAATATATACCGTCCCTATAAGGGGAAGAGCCTATTCGCCCCTATCCCCTCTACCTATGTCACTCTCTCCCTTAAAACCACCGGCCTTAGCCCTATGTGGGACAGCATTATCAAGCTAACCGCGACCCGCTTTAAGAACGGCGCGGAAGTCAATCAGTTTTCTTCTCTTGTGAGATCCAATGTGGACAACTTTACGGCTCAACTGACCGGAATCACCAATGAAATGCTAGCAGGAGCACCGGCCGCGGAGAAAGTCTTCAAGGACTTCTCTAGCTATCTCGAAAAAAGCGATATTATCGTTGCCTATAACTCTGAC
>CAJOPI010000427.1 GCA_905236275.1 uncultured Lachnospiraceae bacterium
GACCATTTTTACGGTATTGCCGAAAATGTTCTTTCTGCCCTGTGTAGCCCACTCATCTGTGTGCTCTGCCATAGGTGATGAAGGTGTGATAGGGTAAATAGCTGCAACTTCGGTAAAGATATACCCAGCATGTGCAGCGGCCTCGTTACCATCCATGGTCTTTTTAAATCTTGCCATTTAATAATTCCTCCTACCTTTTATAAAAGTTAGTATCATTAAGTGTTAACACCCACAAAAACAAAACTCCGTACAGCAAAATAGCCGCTAACGAATTCATCCAAAGAGCAACAAATTCGTTAAACGGAATCCGCGAAGTTCTTTTTCATATAGATATTATACACTAACTACCGCACGACAATATTAACATATTTGTCGAAGATTGTAAACTGATTGAAATCAAGGAAATGACTCTTTTACTAAAAATTAGCTCTGCATAAGTTCTGACTAAGCTCATAAAAAACATGAGCTAAGTCATCACTTAACTCCCACATCACGTTCTCACGCAGCCAGCAGCAAAGTGCTGGCTGCTGACTGAATTATAACAAAAATTAATCAAAGTCATCAAAATCATCTTTAACGCTTTTATTGATAAATCTCGTCTTCAGTTTTGAATACATTATCCTCTGTGTGGAATAGAGGCTCATATAACCGCTCATTACATAGCTTACCGCTATTGCCAGCAGGAAATATACTGTATCATTGAATCCGAAGAGCTCACAGGTTATAAGCAATGACGTTATCGGACAGTTCGTAACTCCGCAGAACATTGCAGCCATTCCGCATGCAGCCGCGATAGATACGGGTATCCCGGTCAGTGAAGCAAACCATGCTCCGAATGTCGCTCCGATAAAGAACGAAGGAACGATCTCGCCTCCCTTGTATCCTGAACCTATGCTTATAGAAGTAAAGATCATTTTGGCGATAAATGCATACCAGACCACATCACCCTTTACGGCTCTGGTTATAACGTCCATTCCCGCTCCGTTATAATCGGTATTTCCAACAAGGATAGTAAGTACCACAACAGCAACACCGCCGACAATTACAGCTATATACTGGTTCTTGAACTTTGTTGCAAAAAACCTGTGACTGTTTTTTAACATTATTACAAATATTACACTGACTATCGCAACACAGACTGACATCAGAATGATCACGAACGGATAACGCACCGTGTCGGCAGGTGTACGGAGCACCGCTATTGTCTCGCTGTCAAAGCCAAGGAACATGGCAAATCTTGAAGCCACAAAAGAAGATATAAAGCAGGGGAACAGTGCTGAATACTGCATGATTCCTATACTTATAACTTCCATCGGGAATATCGCGGCCGCTATGGGCGTTCCGAAAATTGCCGAGAACGCCGCGCTCATTCCGCACATTATGATCACCCGCTTATCATTCTCATCGAGCCATTTATCAGGTATAGCATAAGATGTCGCGGCAAGCGACCCTCCCAGCTGCAATGCCGCACCTTCTCTTCCTACCGAACCTCCGCAGAGATGTGTAAGTATAGTCGAGATAAATATCAGCACAGACATCCTTACCGGGAGTTTTCCGTCAGCCTGAAGGGTTGAGATTACCTTGTTTGTTCCTCCGGGTTTTCTGGCACCTGCCCTGTGGTATAAAAAGATAATAATAACACCGGCAAAAGGCAGCAGATAGATTACCCACGGGTTTTCCACCCGGAAGCTGTTTGCTCTGCCGTCAAGCCACGAAAAAGCCAGACTGACCGCTCCCACAATGCTTCCGGTGACCAGAGCGATGACGAACCATTTAAGCATATATACAAAGCTTCGTCCGCCTCTTTCAAGATTATGAACTATTTCATGAAAAAACTGTCTCATACTGCTTAATTAACTCCTGCCTCAACTACAGCCTTCGCAAGAGCGTCCATAGCCTCGTCGTTTTCTTTCTTTAATGTTGATTTGATCGAAACGGTCTCATCAAGGATCTTTATATCCTTCATGCTCTCAAGATAAGTCCTCATGGCCTTTGCAGCCATCGGTGCCCATGTACCGTTTTCGAGAAGTCCTACCGTACGGCTGCGGTAGGTTTTGATCTGCAGATGATGAAGAAAATCTTCCATCGGAACAAATGCTCCTCCGTCATAAGTCGCTGCGCAGAGAACCATTCTGTCGTATTTGAAGGCATCTTCAACACATTCCGCTATATCGGAACGGCTGAGATCTGCTATTGCAACTTTTTCCTCTCCCAGTGCCTTTATTTTCTCTGCAAGTACTTCCGCTGCCTTTTTTGTATTTCCGTGTATTGATGCATAAGCTATAAATACGCCCTTTTTCTCAGGCTTGTAGCTTGACCATGTATTGTAAAGGTCGATATAATAACCGAGATTCTCTGTCAGAACGGGACCGTGAAGCGGAAGTATCTTCCCGATTTCAAGAGCTGCAGCCTTCTTCAGTACCGCCTGTACCTGTGCGCCGTATTTTCCCACGATATTAAAATAATATCTTCTTGCCTCGCATGCCCAGTCCTCGTCTGTGTCAAGTGTTCCGAATTTTCCGAAAGCGTCGGCTGAGAACAAAACCTTATCGGTTTTGTCATAGGTTACCATTACTTCTGGCCAATGCACCATTGGTGCAAAGACAAATTTAA
>CAJOPI010000428.1 GCA_905236275.1 uncultured Lachnospiraceae bacterium
ATAGTATTGCCCTTCAAATTCAAGGATTGGCTGACTGGTGCCGGGAGTATAGACCTGCTCTGTTATTTCTACTGCCTTAGATATGGTTTCCTGCCCGTAGGTCGTTCCATCACTACGGTGTACCTGATCCTACTTTTCACTATAGAGCTTTGAACTTCGGAATATACGATCTATCTGTTCTGCTTTCTTGCCACTCCAGAAAGACAATTTGAGTGCAAGTGCCATATCAGCCTCTGACTGGGAACCGTAGCGTCTTTTCCACCTGCCTTCGTAAAGGTCATAAAAAAGTCCGTCATCTCTGGCTGCTTTCGCTTTTTCCAGAACTTCCTCATCTGTCAACTCTTCTCCTGGCAAACGGGCTTCCCTTTTCTTAGACTTCTTCGCCTTTCTAGCACTATTACGCCCTTTCTTGAGATATGTATCATTGATCCAAATAAGGGCAATAGTGTCTGGACTGCCTTGAATTTGTTTCCCTGTTACTGTGAAGTAACGAGCAGAATCATACATCTCAATACCAATAGCCTGATTTTTACAGATGCCTTGAGGTTTAAAACCCTTGTAAAGTATGTGAATACCTTTTCCGCTTGGCGACATTTCCATGTAGGTTGGCTGATGCGACATTATTGCCTTTGCCACCTCGTTGAAAGTGTTAGTTTCCTCATCATAGCAATTGTCGATATCTACTCCAACGTATCCGTCCTCCTAAGTGAACATGAAACCTATGCCGGAATATCCATACTGATCACATGCCTCTATAGCCTGCTGGTAACTACCCCAAGTAGCTGAATCGTTGGACTTGGCTGCTTTGCCTGTTGAAGAGGTAAACGGTATTTTTCGGTCTTTGCCGCCATCCTTATCTGGGGTAAGCCGCCAGTTACCCATATATTCTTTTCTGTTAATTCTTTGGGGAATCCCATTCTAGCACCTCCTTATATTTGTCTTTTCGTTTTACGTTTCAGTAATACCTCACAATAGGCAAAACTCCACTTAAAGTATCTGTATCTCATTCTTTAAGCTGCCCATAGCGTTTTACGTGCGCAGCTTCCGCTATCAGGGGCATGAAGTTTTCAAATGGCGGCGGGGACTGCATACAATCAAGCACCACAGCTGTGGCTTCCTCAATTATGTCATCTCGTACTTCGAATACCAGGCTGTCATGGACGGTCAGAAGCGGAGCTACGAAGTCCTCTGTCGCGGCTTCGGATATTAGGGATATAACGCCGTCTACCAAGTGCTGTCTCAACGTACATAGCGTTATAAGCATTCTTTTTCATCTTATCCTGCCACTTAGCCAAAGAACTGTACTTGCCCAAAATTCCACCTATATAGCCGCTGCACTCCTCCGGGCTGACTGCAATACCTGCGTTAGTGTAAAGATTCCTGGAAAGTCCCTTGCCAGCTATACCATACATAATTCCGAACATCGTACCCTTCGCTATAGTTCGGCGATGTTTGTAATCCGAGCGGCTTTTATCCTTCGCCTCTTCCAGCGGAATGTGGTAAATTGCTGTAGTTGTAATCGCATGAACGTCCTCTCCTCTCTGGTATGCATATAAAAGAACATTATCCTGCGATAGATAGGCCACAAGACGAATCTCCGCTTGAGAATAGTCGCATTCCAGAAGACTCCAACCGTCAGGAGCTATCATGAAGTTACAGTTCCAGCGTTATAGCCGACTTCTACACCGTTAGTAATAGTATCAATCTTCTCACGATATGCAGTTATATTCTCTTCGCAGAGAGTCTTTTTCGAGGCCATAAAAGGTTTATCCATCAATATGCCGTTGCACTTCATCATTCCAACGTACATTGCAGCGGGGGATTCAATAGCCTCTATAATCCAATGGTGTCTGGGAAGATAACGGTCAAACCAAGCATTGAACTTGTTGTAAAGCCGAATGGTATAGTCCGCGTCAGCACAGGCATAACGTATTGTCTCCCACTCATCAGGATTCATTTCGTCAAAGCTCTACCTCCCGTAACCGCCATAAAGTTGGGCATATCTGCATGAAAAAGTTGCATAGCAAGGAGCTTCAGTCCACTATCTTGAAGGGGGCGAAATTCCATAGGTGCTTTGAGCGTCATTTGCGAAGCAGCTATGGTGTCATAGCAGGGTTCCTGCACCACTATTCCGTCTTTATAAAGAAACATAGCCTCAAAAGCCAGATTGTGAGCAATCTTTACCCGGTTGATATTCATGAATACCGCGTCTCTGGTAAAACTCCAGAAAGCATCAATATCAACTATATTTCTACAAATGCGGTGCGACACAGGAACATAGAAGGCTTGACCCTCTTTCACTGAGAAACTGCAACCGACTATATGAGATTTATGGACATCCAGGTCGATTCTTTCCTCGCCTCTGTAAGCTGCGTCCGGCGCAGTCTCAAAGTCAAAAGCCACCGTTTCCTTGCCGGAAAGAATTTTTTCTATTAACGGATTCCAAAACTAGCTAAGGTATTGGCATTTACTGTCTCTTTCACAATGTCTCCGAAACCATGCTCCTTGAAGGCGGCTATCATGTCATCGTTCATTCCTGCTTTCAGTGAGGCGAACAGGCGATAATTCAGATAAAAAGTTGAGCCACCGTGAGAGAAACTAGAACACTCCACTTCTGCCATAGCGTCTGAGAGCTGACGATCGAGTTCTTCTACCTCTGCTCCGACTTCCTTCACCTTATCCTCAAGCTCCTTCTTAAGCTTTTTCTTCGCTTTCAGTTCATCGGCAAGTGCAAAAATCTTGCCGATAAGTACAGTTGTCCTATCTTCCATAATTACCTCCTAAAATGGGTTATTGCCTTGTCTGTAATCGTCCACTAGAAACTTTGCAATGTCGATTTTGCCCTGTAGTGCCTTCAACACTCGTTCATCAACTGTGTTCCTTGCGACCAGGTAAATGTAGTGGCAGGTATTCTTAGCTCCTATGCGGTGAATCCTGGCCTGTGCCTGTATAAAATTACTCATGGAATAATCCACACTGTAAAAAACAAGTGTATCTGCCGCTGTCAGCGTCAATCCAAGATCGGCGGCCGCAATTTGTACTAGGAACACACGACAATCATCGTCTTCCTGAAACCTCCTGACCTCTTCGGCTCTGTCCTGACACCGCCACTTACTTGAGCGTAGCCGATACCACTTTTTTCGAGGAGAGCGGTAATCGCGTCTAATTCTGCAACAAATCTAGCTACTATCACCAGTTTCTTGCCGTCTGCCATCGCTGAGTCGATAATGTCTCCTATGGCTTCAAGTTTAGCGGTACTTACTGCATGCATCGCTTTGTCATCATCCCCAACAAAGCCTCCTGTAAGCTGTGAAAGGCGGAGTATTTTTGTCAGCACATTACTGGCCGTGATTTCTCAACGTTCCATTTCAGCAAATGACTCTTTCGACAATTTACCGTAGAGTTGGGCTGCCTTAGGTTCAAGCTCCACATAACGCGTTTCTTCCGTAATGTCAGGAATATCCAGTGCCTATGCTTTAGTTACACGATAAGCAACACTGTGAAGCCTCTGCAAAAATTCTTCCGTTCTGCTCTTGCGAAACACTGGAGTGTGGTTGCCGTAACCCCTCATGTCAAAGTAGTGATTTCTGAAGTTGTAGAAACTGGAACCAAAAACATGCTGATTTAAAAATCTGTACTGACTCCATACATCAATTTCTTTATTAGTTACCAGCGTACCAGTGAGCAAAAGTTTGTACTCTGCATTGTCTCCCAATTTATGGAGCGTCTTGGATTGCTTTGTCCTACATTCCTTGATTTTGTGTGCCTCATCAGCTATGACCAGCTGAAAACCTGCACCAAGAGGTTCACTCTCAAGCTGCCACGCAGATTCATAGTTGACTATTACGAAATTGAGCTTGTCGCTGTCTGTAATTTTTAGCTGCTCATGTTTCTTTTCCTGTGTTCCCTTCAGTACCACCACATTTACAGAGACTTTAGCGAATCGCCGTATCTCCTTTTCCCATACACCTAGTAAAGTAAGTGGAGTAACCACGAGAACTTTTGAAACTCTGCCAAATTGATACAGAATGCTGGCAGCAGCTATTGCAACAAGTGTCTTGCCTGTTCCCATTTCCATCAATAGGGCTGTTCCTGTACTTTTCTCTCTTCCGTCTATTCATAAATCTCTCGATGAAATTCTCGCCAACAAAAGATTTCCCATTCTTCACTCTAAACAACTGCGAACGGCTTATGCCTAGATGACTGGCAAACGCTATATCCGTCATATCTCCATGATTGAAACTTTAGACTCCGTCATAGCCCGCAGAAGAACGGATAAGGAAATGTCTCAGCGTGAACTTGATACTAAAGTTAATGTTAGCAATTCAACTATTGCCAGGATTGAAAATGGGGGAGTCCATCGTTCCGGGTAATGAAACTCTCAGAGCCATTGCTCAGACTCTCCACCTTGATTAATAACTACCTGCTCGCTTTATGTAAGCAGATTGATGATGAACCTGAAATTCGCACAATTCAAAGAGCTGCTCAATATATGACAAAAGAACAGAAGAGAGTATGCTACGTATTTTGGAGATTTCCTTCAGAGAGGCATTCAACAAGGCTGGATATGATGAGGATTTTTGATTCCTGTGAGTTTGCAGTAGTCTTTCCATTAAATTGAGAATAAATGAACAGAATTTTCTCAGTGTTATGCTTTTCTGTTTTCCGATGGTGTCTTATTAGGTCACTTTCCAAACTTCTTAACTCCGTAGTTTTCCTACTCGTCAAGCATTTGCTCTATGTGTTAGTTATACTTAACTTTCAAAGCCTGTGATTGAGGCTGTTCCATTCTACTTTTACATGAAACATCAAACTCACATTATACTTTTCAAGTCCTTGCATCGATTTTTCTCGCTTCACAGATGTTCGGTTTTTAGCAGATACTTCTCACGGATTAGGATTTCTTGCATAGCATTCAAGACAATCCCTACGTTGTCGTTTTCGTTCGTATAAAAACCTCGAATTCTTGCTCAAGCAGGCCTTGTAAGATAAGCCTTTGTCTCTTTCGGAGTCTTTTACCCCTGCATAAGTAAACGGCTCTATTCCAGCAACGCATTCGCTTTTCATCACTGTCCTACGTTGCATCTTAGCTTTTCCTGCTGCCTTTCTCTTTTCGTGCTCTACAAACATACTATACTTCTCGCTTTTAGCATATTCGTAAAGAACAACTTTCTCGGCACGGTTAAAGAACTGTACAATGTCAAATTCCTGCTCATATACCAAGCTCAATATAGTTCTAAAAACACAGTAACATTTTCAAGGTAGTCTAGCTTAGAGTTATTGCTTACATCAAATTCTGTTAGCTGATTCTCATCGCATTCAAGTACTCTAGCACTACTAGTTCTCACTAGAAACCTCTGCTCCTGTCATTCCAATTTGCGCATAATAGCAGCACAAATCTCTTTGTATAGAAAATACTCGAAAAATTCTGAGAATATGCGCACATAATCCCTCTCTGTGGAAAATACCAGTGCAACCTCTTGTACTCTATTAACTCTAATTATAGACACCTCTATTCTTACCTACTTTCGTTTTACTATTTAAGTATACCGTTCTCTTTTTCGTTTTCGGTTTTCTGATGCATTCCTCTCAGGTATACTCCATGGAGGAAGCACCAGAATTGCCTTGTTTCAGTTGGGTCGGTCTTACTTTCCCTTCTGTTCTTCTTGGCACAGTCTTGCAAAGAGCATTGTAGCCTGTGGCTCTGCTTCTCTCAGGAGTAAATCTAATGCAGGGGCAGGAACAGCCTTATATTCGACTGCCATCGCTCGTATCTCTTCTATAACAGTCAGAATCGCGTTATTGCCTGCTGCATTATCCTCTTTGCCTCCATTATAAGTTCTTCGGGCGCGTCATGGTCTTCAAGCCAACGTATCACCCTAAAGCTACGCTCTTGAAGATTATCGTTATAATCAGCGACTTTCTCTGCGTCCATCAACTGAATTAAAAAACCGCCCAGTTCTTTCACTGAAACCATGCTACACCTATGATACGAAAAATAGTTTGACATGGTATACACTCCGTTCTCAATTAACTTACAGCACTGTCTGACCATATCAGATTATAGGTAGGGTTCGTTTGTATTGGAACCTCTGGCTCTCCGTAAATATCTGTGGTCTTTACATGACGCTGCTGTGTAAAGGTTTTAAAATCTTCCGTCAGTACAATATAAAATTCTCCCTTTGTTCTGACAAGCCTAATCTTATCAAAATCTTCGTAAAGCGCAGGCTGGTTGGTCAAAATCAAAAAGAATGCGTCTTTATTTTCGGCTCCGAAGATGCTCATTGCCATCATCACATTCCACTTTGCTCTTTTGATCTCGTCTTCTACTGCATTCAATGCGCAAAACGCTGGTATCCCTACGATATTTTTCTGCCCTTTCGCCTGCAGAATAAACATCTCCCTCTGATTCTTCTACGAAAAACTGCCAAGCTGTCCATTCCCTTCTAGGGTCGCTGCCGTTAAGTAAGAAGGAAATGCCGCTGTTAGAACCTCAGCAGGCACAGCTCCTCCATCACTCTGTAAAAATTCCTTCTTCTGTTCGGGCAATTGGTCTGTATATTTATATCCTGCTGCCTGCATCAGAACACCTATCATCTGTCCCTTACCACAAGTACACTTGACTCCCAAGCTCTGCTGCTGCCCGCCTAAACGGGCTAAGCAATGTCCACCTTCTTGCAGTGAAGCTCCTGCGTCATCACCACAAAACATTATTATGACCCCCTTCTTCCTTTGCTCGGCTTTCTCTAATTCGTGAGAAAACTATCTCCTATACCTTCCGCTTCAGCCTACTTCTTGCGCCTCCTGCTCAGATAAAACCGTAAGCCGAATCTTATTCATCTTATCAGACATTTTTATCAAATTATGTGTGAGTTTTCTCTATGCAGTTATGATATGATTAAAATATGCAATATCATATACTACAATTATTAATCTGATTCATCACATTGATAAAAGCATAAATCTAAGTTTTATAT
>CAJOPI010000429.1 GCA_905236275.1 uncultured Lachnospiraceae bacterium
GACCTCACCTCAAAGGCTGAAGACGGTGCTATCGACGTATTTGGCAAGAATTTAAGACAGCTTCTCATGCAGCCCCCTATCGCGGGACAGACCGTTCTCGGCTGGGACCCTGCTTTCCGGACGGGCTGTAAATTAGCGGTTGTAGACCCTACGGGAAAGGTTCTCGATACTGTGGTTATTTATCCTACAGAGCCTCAGAAAAAAATCGAGGAATCCAAGAAAATCGTAAAAAGACTTATTGAAAAATATAAGGTAACCCTTATTTCCGTCGGCAACGGAACAGCTTCAAGGGAATCCGAGCAGGTTATTGTTGAAATGCTGCACGAAATTCCCGAAGCCAATGTACATTATCTGATCACGAATGAGGCAGGTGCCAGCGTTTACTCAGCAAGTGAGCTTGCCACAGAGGAGTTCCCGAACTTTGACGTAGGACAGAGAAGCGCAACCTCGATTGCAAGACGTGTTCAGGATCCACTTTCAGAACTTGTAAAGATTGACCCGAAATCAATCGGTGTAGGTCAGTACCAGCACGACATGAACCAGAAAAAGCTCGGTGATGCCCTGAGTGGTGTAGTAGAGGATGCCGTTAATAACGTAGGTGTTGATGTCAATACCGCATCAGCCCCGCTTTTGAAATATGTGTCAGGCATAAGCTCCACAGTTGCCAAAAATATCGTAGAATACCGCGAGGCAAACGGACCTTTCAAGAGCAGAACAGAATTTAAGAAGGTTCCTAAGCTTGGACCCAAGGCTTTCGAGCAGTGTGCAGGCTTCATGCGGATACCCGATGCGAAAAATCCTCTTGATTCGACCTCCGTTCATCCGGAGTCCTATGAAGCCGCCCAAAAGCTCCTTGACAAAATCGGCTGTGCTGTAAAGGATGAGGCTGCAATAAAGGCTTTTGAAAAATCGATTTCCGACAAAAAACAGCTTTCAGAAGAGCTTGGAGTCGGCGAGCTTACAATGATGGATATTCTTCACGAACTCGAAAAGCCCGGACGCGACCCCAGAGAAGATATGCCGAAGCCTATTCTCCGCTCCGATGTCCTCGATATGAAGGACTTAAAGCCCGGAATGATCTTAAAGGGTACTGTCAGAAATGTAATAGATTTCGGTGCTTTCGTAGATATTGGAGTGCATCAGGACGGACTTGTGCACCTCTCACAGATGTGCGACCATTATATAAAGCACCCGCTTGAGGTTGTAGCCGTAGGAGATATCGTTGACGTGAAGGTTCTTGACGTTGACCTCGAAAAAGCGCGTATCTCGCTTACCATGAAGCTTACTGAAGAAGGAAGCGAAAAGAGACCTGAAAAGAAATCCTCTGACAAAAGGGCTTCCGACAGGAAAAACACGCAGAATAAACGCCCTGACAACAATCACAGGCAGAAATCCGGACAAAAAAAGGAGCGCAAGCAGGAATACGCTCCCGGAACCATAGGATATATTCTCGCCCATCAGAATCGTAAATAAAGCAAAAGCCTCGAGTCACACAACTGACTCGAGGTTTTTTAACTTTTTTATTTTTCAATCGGCAGAACTATCTTTTCACCCATAAAAAGGTCTGCTTCGGGAGGATTCCACGTATATTGTCCCGAACCCGGGGTAAAGGTCATTTCACCGAATTTTATATCTCCATTATCGAGCACATAAAAATCAACCCTGACATAATTCCAGCCCTTGCTTAATTTTGCCGCAAGCTCTCCAAGCTTTTCAAGACAGGGCGGCTTCGGCGGTATTTCCTCATATCTTGGGAATACAGCATCATAGTAGTCTAACGGCTTCCAGTCCATATCCATATATATCTCATGAGCTTTACCGCGTCTTCCGCCTATATACTCAATGCTGTCAGGCACACCGTTAAAACAGTGTATCTTATAATCAAAAAGATCATTTCCGCCATTATCAATAAATTCCTCTGCTATGATTTTTCTTTTTATATCCCTGTATTGCAGCTGATAACCAAACTGAAATGCAAAATTTATGCTGAGCCAGAAATCAAATTTTTCTTTTGCAGCTTTTTTGTCAAGCCTGTTTTTATCCTCGACAATAATGTTCGTTGCCGAACCGTGATTTGTCTTCAGGGCAAACCTGTCGGGGAGTGAGTCGAAATCAATATCCTCGAACCTGTCCCATGCGCCAAGCAGCGAAATAAGATAGTCCTCTCCTATTCTCTCTTTAACAAAATCCCTGACAAGATACTTATCCGAAAGCCTTGTCATTTCAGGCGTTACACCATAAAGCTTTATCCAGTTTATCTTGTCACAATAGGTCTTCGGCTCTTTTAAGTTAAGCTCTCTTCCTGTACATTTCCGAAACCAGTTTTTTAAGGCAAAAGGATAAAGAAACGGAGGCACAAGGCTCTCATGCCAATACGCAAGCTTTTTCCTGAGCCATACTTTTCTGTCAATTCCCATAAATATCAACTCCCTGACTGTCGCCATTCTGATCAAACTCTTCTATGCAAAATCCCTTGTCCGAAGCTTCAAGAACCATTCCGTTATATTGGGAATATATGATGAATTTACCCTTGGAAGCAGTATAGATTCTCCATTTCGTTACAGCAAGGCCAAGATTTGCCTCAAAGTTCACCAAGTCCCCTGCTTTATTTGAGCCTCCTGCGGAAAGATATTTTCCGGAAGCCTCATCTGTTATCGAATAGGAGCCGTCCTCATTTCTTTTTAGGGAAACTTCGATTGAAACCTCTGAATCCCCATCAGCAATCCTATAGCTTCCGTCCTTTAATACAGCTGCCTCGTCAGGACTTCCCTTTTTCGTAAAAAGAGCATCTTCCTTCGAACTGTCAAGATTAGCCGCGGCAAGATATTCACCATTCTCTTTATTTACAAGAACAATATTAAGTCCTGACTTATCAAGAGACCTTTCCGTACCGTCAATTTCTATCTCACAGTCACCGCCGATTCCTCCGCTCTTCAAGTGGATATCATGACTCTTTCCCTGCTCGTCAGTCCATTCAAAGTCATAATTTAAGATGTCAGGGTCGGATATCTCAAGCTGTTTTTTACCTCCGTCAAGGACTGCAATATAGGATTCCTGTCTAAGAGAAGAAAAATCCGTATTCAGTCCCAGCTCAGCGAATATACCGTTCAGGCTCTTCTGCCAGCCCTGTGCGGTATCGGTTTTCACCGTAATCAAAATCAGATATTTTTCACGATTAAAAAGCATGGAATCCAGCCAGTCGTATCTTTCCCTTTTATTGTCAAGCAGTTCGAAGATTTCCCTGCTCTCCCATTCCGAATATTCCACAAGATCATTATCCCAGTTCTCATAGTTTTCTTCGCCCTTATGGGAATTAAGATTTTCTTTAGCGGAAAGAAAGGCTGCAAGATATTTTGAAGTCTTCGCCATTCCATAGTAGTTAAGATGCTTTCCATTGTCAAAGCTGTCTTTTCTCCAGTTTATGCCGATTTCTTCATCCTCCAGTGTCATATCCATATAGTCAAGACCTATACTGCAGGCGTAGTCCCTGACCTCATCACCCCAGCGTGTATTCCAATTTTTTGTAGGGAATTTCACAGGGATACATTCGATATTGTTTTCCTCGCACAATTCCTTTATTTTTTCCAGCCAGAACTTGCTTTTCTCATTCAAGGGAACCTCTTCAAGCTCCGCACTTGCAGCTCCGCTGTCCGAAATAACGACCCGCTTCTCTTCACGAA
>CAJOPI010000430.1 GCA_905236275.1 uncultured Lachnospiraceae bacterium
AGCTCGCTACGCTTCATTCCTCTTCCTTGCAATTGAAAGTTTATCCTGCGCAATTGTACATGTTATTTATCTACAGTTCCTAAGTTTCGAAAATCTGTTATGCTGAATTGCTGTAAGAAAAGGTTGACGTTTACCGCATTGAAGCGTTAAAATGTATTAAGTTTATGTATTTCTTGCAATGCAAGGCTTACTTAATTGGGAGGGTTTTATTAATGGAATCTGAAAAAAAAGATTCGAGGGATTATACAAGAGCTGATGTTTTGAAGCATGTTGAAGATAAAAGGGTAAGATGGCGCGAGCCTGAGCCCGCTTTTAACGGATATATATCAAATGAAGCAGTAACACTTGCTTCGCTTGCATTCATTGTCATAGTAACGGTTATATGCGCTTTTTTACACGTACAGATGAATACAATATCGTTACCTGTAGTTCTCATTACACTTGTGATCTTTATTCTGATGGGGATTTTTTTAGGCAATTCTCCTTCGGCAATTTCGCTTTTTCTCGTGGGACTGATTTTGATAGTCGGTGCGGTAACGGGAATGTATGCTGAAGTCTGTATAGGTGTTGTTATTTTTCTTGCAACTGTATTTACAATTAAGGAAAAGAACCAGAGGTTCTGATAAAGAAAGAGGTTAAGATGGCACAGCTTTGGGGCGGACGTTTCAAGTCAGGGACGGACAGGGTAGCCTATGAGTTTAACGCATCAATCAGCTTTGACTCCCGTATGTATAAAGAGGATATTGAAGGCAGTATTGCTCATGCGACAATGCTTGGTGAACAGGGTATCATAAGCAACGAAGATTCAGCTTTGATTGTCGAAGGTCTTAAGGGAATTTTAGCTGATATAGAAAACGGTAAACTCGAAATAGGAAGCCAATATGAGGATATTCACAGCTTTGTTGAGGCAGTTCTGACTGACAGGATTGGTGAAGCAGGGAAAAGACTTCATACAGGTCGGAGCAGAAACGACCAGGTAGCACTTGACATGAAGCTCCATACCCGCAAAACCATAGATGATATAGATTCAAGGCTTTGCAGGCTTCAGAAATCTCTTTTGAATATTATTGAGAATAACCTTGATACTTATATGCCGGGCTTTACACATCTGCAAAAGGCTCAGCCCGTAACGCTTGCCCATCATTTGGGCGCATACTTCGAGATGTTTATACGCGATCGTTCAAGGCTTGCGGATATCAGAAAAAGGATGAACAGCTGTCCTCTCGGAAGCGGTGCACTCGCAGGTACAACTTATCCTCTGAACAGGGAACGTACTGCGGAGCTTCTTGGATTTGATCTGGGACCTACAAGAAACAGTATGGATTCGGTTTCTGACAGGGATTATCTTATTGAATTTTTAGATGCGCTTGCGATTATAATGATGCATCTTTCGAGATTTTCCGAGGAGATAATTATCTGGAATTCAAATGAATATAGGTTCGTTGAGATATCTGATGCTTATTCAACCGGTTCGAGCATTATGCCTCAGAAGAAGAATCCCGATATCGCAGAGCTTGTCAGAGGCAAGACAGGGCGCGTGTACGGGGCGTTGATGAGTCTTCTTACCACGATGAAGGGGATTCCCCTTGCCTACGACAAAGATATGCAGGAAGATAAGGAAGTTGCTTTTGATGCTTTTGATAACGTGTCTGCCTGTATAGAACTCTATGACGGAATGATTTCCACTATCAGATTCAGAAACGATTTGATGGAGAAAAGCGCGAAGAATGGTTTTACCAATGCGACGGATGCTGCAGATTATCTTGTAAAGAAGGGTGTAGCTTTCAGGGATGCGCATGGAATTATCGGAAGACTTGTCCTTAAATGTATAGAAGAGAACAAAGCACTTGATGACCTTTCCATTGAGGAATGGAAGAGCGAGTGCGAGGTTTTTGAAAATGATATTTATGAAGCAATAAGCCTGAAAACCTGCGTGGATAAGCGTCTCACACCGGGGGCTCCGGGCCATGAAGTAATGGAAAAGGCTGTTGCTTATTATAAGGAATATTTGGGATAAGGTTTTTGTCAGAAATAAAAAATATATTTATTAAAGAGGAGAAAAATCATGTCAGAGAAATTGAAAGTAGCTATCCTTGGCGGAACAGGTATGGTAGGTCAGCGTTTTATAGCATTGCTGGAAAATCATCCATGGTTTGAAGTGCACACTATCGCAGCAAGTCCCAGAAGCGCAGGCAAGACCTACGAGCAGGCGATAGGTGACCGTTGGAAATTGGAAGTTCCCATGCCTGAAGCGGTTAAAAATATCGTTGTTAAAGATGTTAGTGATGTGGAAAATGTTGCTGCTGAGGTGGATTTCTGCTTTTCAGCTGTTGACATGAGCAAGGATGAGATCAAGAAGATCGAGGAAGCTTATGCAAAGACGGAGACGCCTGTTGTTTCAAATAACAGCGCCCATCGCTGGACTCCCGATGTTCCGATGATTATTCCTGAAATCAATCCTGAGCATGCTGAGGTTATAGAAGCTCAGAAAAAGAGACTTGGCACAACAAGGGGATTCATTGCAGTAAAGCCCAATTGTTCAATACAGTCTTATGCACCTGTTCTTTACTCCTGGAGGGAATTTGAGCCTGTAAAGGCTGTTGTTTCAACTTATCAGGCTATTTCAGGTGCAGGAAAGACCTTCAAGGACTGGCCTGAAATGAATGGCAATATCATTCCTTTTATCTCTGGTGAAGAAGAGAAGAGTGAAAAAGAGCCTTTGAGGATTTATGGGCATGTTGAGGGTGATCACATCGAGCCGGCAAGCAGCCCTCTCATTACAAGTCAGTGCATACGTGTACCTGTTCTTTATGGTCACACAGCTACTGTATTTGTTGATTTTGCAAAGAAGCCTTCAAAGGAAGAGCTTATAGAGAGAATGGTTTCTTTCAAGGGTGAGCCTCAGAAGCTTGAGCTTCCTTCTGCTCCCAAGCAGTTTATCCAGTATCTCGAAGAAGATAACCGTCCTCAGGTTGCTCTTGATGTTAATTTCGAGCGCGGCTTTGGAGTTTCGATCGGACGTCTCAGAGAAGACTCGGTATTTGATTATAAGTTTGTAGGTCTTTCGCACAATACGGTAAGAGGTGCAGCCGGTGGTGCTGTTCTTTGTGCTGAATTGCTTAAGGCAAAGGGATATATTAACGCTAAATAAGTATGGGTAAGACTTTAATTATTACAGAAAAGCCGTCCGTCGCAAGGGAATACGCTCAAATTCTGAACGTTTCCGGCCGTCGCGACGGCTTTCTTGAAAATCAGGATTATGTAATCACCTGGTGTGTAGGACATCTTATCGAGATGTCTTATCCGGATAAATACGATGAAAAATACAAGCGCTGGAATATGGATGACCTTCCTTTCCTGCCTTTGGAATATAAATATGATGTCATAAAATCCGTTGAAAAACAGTATAAAATCGTAACCGGAGCCCTTCACAGAGATGATGTTTCTACTGTTCTCTGGGCTGGCGACTCAGGGCGTGAAGGTCAGGTCATTGAAGAACTTATCAGGCTTTATGGCGGAGTCAGGGACGGGATAGAAGAGCGACGCGTCTGGATTGATTCCTGTACTGAGGAAGAGGTTCAGCGCGGAATGCGCGAAGCTAAGCCCTATTCAGAATATGCAAATCTTGCGAATGCCGGAATAATGCGCAGTATCGAAGATTATGCCATGGGAATTAATTTTTCGAGAGCTTTATCTGTTAAATACGGACAGCTTCTGAATAACTCTGCCGGAACCAAGAAATATGCAGCGATTGCAGTAGGACGTGTAATGACCTGCGTTCTGGGAATGGTTGTACGACGCGAACGTGAAATAAGGGACTTCAAAGAAACCTTCTTTTACAGGATAATTGCTGAATTTGATTTCGAGGGAAATACATACAGCGGTGAATGGCGTGCTGTCAAGGGTTCCGATTATTTTGAATCTCCGAAGCTTTACAGTGAAAAAGGATTCAAGGAAGAAAAGGACGCAAAGGAATTAATTGACAATCTGCTCAGCCTGCAAAACGGAAAGGTAAGCTCTATATCCAAAACGAGCGAAAACAAACGTCCGCCTCTTTTGTTCAATCTTGCCGAACTTCAGGCTATATGTACAAAAAAATACAAGATAAGCCCCGACCAGACCTTAAACGTGGCTCAGGAGCTGTACGAGAAGAAGCTTACGACTTATCCGAGAACAGACGCACGAGTTCTATCTACAGCGGCTGCAAAGGAGATTGTCAAAAATCTGAACGGTGTTCTTAAATATCCGCCAACCTCAGCATTTACTCAGAAGATTCTTGATGAAAAGCTTTATGCCAATCTGATAAAATCACAATATACCGATGATTCAAAGGTTACCGACCATTATGCAATAATTCCTACCGGAAATGTTTCGGAGTACAATACTCTTTCTGACCTGTCAAAAAGGGTATATGACACCATTGTACGGCGTTTTCTTTCCATCTTTTATCCGCCTGCCGTCTACGAAAAGCTATCAATCACAACTACTGTAGGAAAAGAAAAGTTCTTCACTTCATCAAAGGTTTTGAAGGATGTCGGTTATCTCGTGATTACCGGACAGGATAAACAAAAAGAGGAAAAGGATGAGGCTGACAGCGAGGAAAGTTCGTCTTCCGGACTTACAGCACTTTCCGATAAACTGCACAAGGGTGATATTGTCGGTATCAGTTCCATGAATACCAAAACCGGTAAAACCTCGCCTCCGAAACGGTATACTTCCGGATCAATGATACTTGCCATGGAAAATGCGGGTCAGCTTATAGAGGACGAAGAACTCAGGGCTCAGATAAAGGGTGCCGGTATCGGAACCTCAGCTACAAGAGCCGGTATTATAGAGAAGCTTATAAAAATCGGTTACATTGCAGTTAACAAGAAAACGCAGATTCTTACACCGATGCCCTTTGGGGAAATGGTTTTTGAAGTAGTATTTCTGACAATGCCTTCAATGCTCAATCCGGAGATGACAGCGAGCTGGGAAAAGGGCTTATCAATGGTGGAAAGCGGCAGTCTGACTACAGACAAATATCGTGAAACCCTTGAAAAGTATGTCAGCAAATATGTTGAAAATGTCAGGGCGAAAAACCTTACAAGCCTGATTTCGAAGAAAATACGGGAAGTACCGAGAATTCCGGTAAAGAGCTCTGAAGCTTCGGAAGAAGGGAAAAAGAAAGGAAGGAAAAAAAGTGGAAGCAGCAAAGATAGTAAATCTGTATGATCTAAATGAAACAAAGGCAGCAGAGTATCTGAAGGGATTCGAGTATCCATGGGAAGCCCTCAATGTGATTGCTGATATGATCATCGAATTAGGTAAAAGCCTTGATCCTGAGATTTATGATAACAAAGGAGAAAATATCTGGATTGCAAAGTCGGCTAAGGTCTGGCCCAGTGTTTCAATTACAGGTCCCTGTATCATAGGGGAAAGAACAGAAGTCAGACAGTGTGCTTTTATTCGTGGAAAAGCTCTTGTAGGAGATGATTGCGTCGTTGGAAACTCAACTGAATTGAAGAATGTCATTCTTTTTAACCATGTGCAGGTTCCGCATTATAATTATGTTGGGGATTCTATTCTTGGCTTCTATTCTCATATGGGTGCAGGCTCGATTACTTCAAATGTTAAGTCTGACAAGGCTCTTGTTGTTGTAAAATCTCTTGAAGGAGAAAAAATCGAGACAGGGCTTAAGAAATTCGGAGCTATGCTTGGAGACCATGTGGAAATCGGATGCAACAGTGTACTGAATCCCGGAACCGTTATAGGAAGAAACAGCAATGTCTATCCCACTTCCTGTGTAAGAGGCGTTATTCCTGCTGATTCTATTTATAAAGCACAGGACAATATCGTAAAGAAATCCTGAGAATCCTATTTGGGTACAATGATTAAAGCGCGAATCCATATGACTAAGGAACTGTAGATAAATAACATGTACAATTGCGCAGGATAAACTTTCAATTGCAAGGAAGAGGAATGAAGCGTAGCGAGCTACG
>CAJOPI010000431.1 GCA_905236275.1 uncultured Lachnospiraceae bacterium
GTTTTTACGATTTCCAGAAGCTCATCCTCTTCCGCACCTTCGCTATAGAAATCCTCTCCCGGATAATAGCTATAATCCAATATTACGTTTCCGACTTTTTCCCTCTTTGTCTCCATCTTAATCCTCTGTAAATCCTGTATTATAGCAGACTCTTATGTCTGCCCATTTCATTGAGCCTTTTCCACTTTTTCCACAGTAGTCTCCATCCCCATATCATAGTAGCCTACCGTATCCTTCGAGGAAATAACATTTATGCTGAATATATCATACATCCTCTGATATACCGTAAATTCGCCGTCCCTGTAACCCACACAGCCGAAGGAAATCAGATATTCGCCTCCCTGAAGGCTCATATCCTGAGTGAAATTAACGATCAGTTCATCACCTTCTTCAGGATTTCCCGTATCGATATGCTCAAACATCGTATTCGTTCCTGTTATCTCGACTCCCATACGGTTCTTGAAAGAACAGGCAAGTATAGGCTGCTGTATACGAGTGTTGAAATGAACCTTCATCCTTATAGTGAAGCTGTCGCCTTTTACTATCGTATTGGTCACTTCTCCGCTGTTGTCCACGCAGCAGAAATCAACTATTTCCGCAAGTCCGCTTCCATAAATATCCTTTGACGGGTTAAGCATCATCCTGTCCTGCCAGAGTTTGGGCTTTGCGGCATCGTCCTTTCTCGAACCGCCTCTGTTAAAGGAAGAAGCATTATCTCCGGGCTTCGAATCAAGCTGATGTACAAGAACCTTCTTGTACATATCTATCATGACCTTTGGTGTGCCCTCGCCAAGCTTAACGCCTCTGTCAAGAAGTATAACCCTGTCACAGTATTTTGAAATGCTCGAAAGATCATGACTCACAAAAACAATGGTCTTTCCGGCTTTCTTAAACTCCTCGAATTTATGATAGCATTTATTCTGGAAGAAAATATCTCCCACCGAAAGTGCCTCGTCAACTATAAGTATTTCAGGCTCTATATTTATCGCAACAGCAAAAGCAAGCCTTACGAACATACCACTTGAATAGGTCTTGACCTTCTGGTAAACGAAATCTCCTATATCAGCAAAATCCAGAATATCCGCAAGCTTCTCATCTATTTCTGCCTTTGAAAAGCCTATCATCGTTCCGTTCAGATATACATTCTCGATTCCGGTAAATTCCATATTGAAGCCGGCTCCGAGCTCCAAAAGAGCAGATATCCTTCCGTTTATCTCTATATTTCCGGCAGTCGGATTCAGTACCCCTGTTATTATTTTCAGTATGGTTGACTTTCCCGAACCGTTTGTACCGATTATTCCGACCGTTTCACCCTTGTGGACTTCAAGCGAGACATCCTTCAATGCGTAATGCTCATGATAAAGCTTTTTTCTGGTAAGCCCCAGGGCATCACGCAGCCTGTCACGTCTATGGTCATATAATTTATATATTTTGTCGAGATTCCCGACTTTAATCGCAATTTCTGATTCTGACATAATCTACCTTAACAAAACCCCTTATTACAAGACATCCGCAAAGTGGACTTTAAGCTTCTTGAAAATCACAGCCCCAAATATGAACATTACGACTGTGCAGATCCAAAAATATGCAGTCGAATAAAAATGCTCAAAAAACCACATTTTATCAAGAAAAGACATTCTGAATCCGTCAACCACATAATAAACCGGGTTCAGCTTGAAAACTATCTGCATCGGTCTTGAAAGCGCATCCAGGTGCCACATTATAGGTGTAATCCAGATTCCAACCTGCAGAAGAATACTGATAAACTGGCCAATATCCCTGAAAAACACAACCAGAGAGGAAGTTACATAGCTCATTCCGAGTACGAGCATAAAGGTTGCAAAAGTAAAATACGGTATCTGCAGCCAGTAAACTGTTGGAGTATATCCGCAGATTATCATAAGTATTGCAACAAGCAGCACAAAGAAAAAATGTATAAAAAGTGCTGATATTACCTTGATTATCGGAAGTATGCTTATCTTGAACACAACCTTCTTCACAAGATATTCATAGGAAAGAAACGCACTCGTACCGCTTCCCCATGCTTCCGAAAAGAAAAACCAGGGACATATACCCGCAACAAGAAAAAGCACAAATGGATAGCTTGTGGCACCTGTCGCATCGCTGCGCATCCCGACAGAAAAAACAAAGCAGTATACAAGTACCGTTACAATCTGAGGCACAAAAGCCCAAAAGATACCTAAATATGAGCCCGCATATCTCGACTTGAAATCATTTTTTGCAAGCTTCCAAATAAGCTCCCTGTTCTGCCACAGTTCGACCGGAAGCGAGATTATCCTGTCATAAGCAAGCACGAATCCGATAAATGCAGCGTCGATTATACAGCAGGAAATAATTTTTTTCAAAAGCTCCTGTTCGGGATCTGCAAATATATTGTGATGCAGTATTATATAAGCGTTCCATACAAGAACTATTATCAATGAAATTGTAATTACTTTATTCTTTTTGCTCATCATTTCTTCAGTTGATTCCGCGCTCTTTTTTATAATCTTCGAAATCAGGCCAGTTTCTGTCACGATCGTTAACATTAAACTCTTCAGGCTTTATCGAATCAGGCCATTTGATGCCTATTTGAGGATCATCAAATCTTAAACCGCCATCATCACCGGGATGATAAAGGTCATCACATTTATAAGCAAACTCCGCCGTATCCGAAAGGACAAGAAAACCATGCGCAAAGCCTCTCGGAATAAAGAACATCTTGTGATTTTCTTTTGAAAGAGTTACTCCGAACCATTTACCGAAAGTCACAGAATCTTTTCTCAGGTCAACCGCAACGTCAAATACCTCGCCGAAAAGAACCCTTACAAGCTTTGCCTGAGGAAAGTTATTCTGAAAATGCATTCCGCGAAGGACTCCCTTTGTGGAAGACGACTGATTATCCTGAACAAATATATTATCTATTCCGGCTTCTGTAAAGTCTGCCTGATTGTAGGTCTCTGTGAAATAACCTCTTTCATCTCCGAAAACCTTATGTGTAATGACCTTAAGTCCTTCTATATCGCATGTTTCTACTGTTATCTGTCCCATAAATCCTCCTTTATTTATAGCAAACGTCATTGACGTTTGCCCATTTCGCCGGCGATAATAAGATTCAAATCCACATAGCCCTTAATTCCATCGACATGACCTTTCGAGCTGTATTGCCAGATATCATAATCGCCCTTATAATCAGGGGTTCTGACCTTGTACTGGGCAAGCCAGATTTTATAATCTCCGATCGCATCAGCGTCTATATAATTCGTAAACCACTTTTTATTCGCATATACGCCTGCCTTATAGCCTAATTCTTCAGCTTTTCGGCAAAAGGCATTTATATTTTTCGTTCTTGTTTCTTTATCTATATGGTCTCCCCTGCCTCCCGACGATTCCACATCAAGAAAGACAGGTGTTGACAATTCCGACGGTTCCGTCAGGGCTGCAACCATCTCAGCCTCTTCTTCTGCCTCCGCCTCATTCAGTGCCTGGGTCACAAAATATACTCCGACCTTAATTCCTGCTGCTCTGGCCTCTTCGTAATTTTTCTTAAATAAATAGTCCTCAACGAGAACTCCGCTTGATGAGCCGCGGTAGCCCAGACGTATGACTGCAAATTCCACTCCGGACTCTTTTACCGTTTTCCAGTCGATTTCATTATTATATCTCGAAACATCTATTCCAATGCTTCCGCCTTCAAGGTCTATCCCACCTGATTCAAGAAGGCTTCCATCATCCTCGTCACGCTTGTTTGCGGTATCTTCTTTTTCGCTGTCAACCTCAGCTTCACTCTTTATAAGCTGAATGATCCTCGCGATTGACGCATATTCGACTTCTTCCCTAACCTTTATATCCACA
>CAJOPI010000432.1 GCA_905236275.1 uncultured Lachnospiraceae bacterium
CCATACAACGGACAGAATGCCGTCCAGGCAGGTGCGGACGCAGGAAACCCTGTAGTCGGAAACTTCGACTTCTCGCAGGCAGTGCTCCTTATGGCTATCGCATTTATTGCAAACCTTATTCTTGTTCGTCTGAATAAGATCACAAAACTTCGTGCCGTATTCACAACAGGTAACGTTCAGATTCAGCAGGCTTCAACAGCTTTCTGGCTTATCCTTTTCGCAGTACCGGCACTCCGTACAATGAACAACGTACCGGTTCTTATAATAATGGCTGTTCTTCTTGGTCTTTACTGGGCAGTTGGTACAAACCTTCTTGTTGGTTATACACAGGAACTTACTGATGGTGCAGGCTTCTCTATCGCTCACCAGCAGATGTTCGGTACATTCATCTCAGCTACACTTGCAGGACTTATGGGCAAGGCTGATGCTGAAAAGAAAAAGAGAAATCCTAACGCTAAGGAAAGCCTTTTCGATAAGAAGCTCGAAGATATCGAGTTCCCGGGCTGGATGCAGATCTTCAACGATAACATGGTATGTACAGGTCTTATCATGCTCATCTTCTTCGGCATCATCCTTGCAGTAGTTGGAAAAGACTACCTTGTAACACTTGAACTTATGAAGGAAGGAGACAGCTTCTTCTTCTATGTACTTACAACAGCTCTCAGCTTCGCAGCTTATCTTGCAATCCTGCAGCTTGGTGTTCGTACAATGGTTGCTGAGCTTACAGTTTCATTCAAGGGTATCTCTGACAAGATCCTTCCCGCAGCAGTTCCCGGTGTTGACTGTGCAGTCTGCTACTCATTCGGTTCAGCAAATGCTGTAACATTAGGTTTCCTTGCCGGTGCTATCGGTGAGATCATCGCTATGGTAATCCTCGTTCTTGCAGGAAGCCCTACGATCGTTATTTGCGGATTTATCCCTATGTTCTTTGACAATGCTACTATCGCAGTATTCTGTAACAACCGCGGTGGATTCAAGGCAGCTATCATCTTCCCGTTCCTTTCCGGACTTCTTCAGGTATTCGGCTCAGCAGCAGTTGCTACATGGGTTGGTCTCGTAGAGTACGGCGGATACCTTGGAATGTGGGACTGGGCAGTAATCTGGCCTATCTTCACAGTTATCATGAAGTTCTTAAGCTTCGGCGGTATCGCAATAGTTGCAATTGTACTTATTGCTATACCTCAGATCCAGTATGCGCGTGATAAGGAATATTACTTCCTCGAAGTAGAAGACTACGAAGCATATAAGGAAAAGAAAGGTATTGCTTAATTAGCGATATTTGTATACAATTAAAATATCTTTTTGATAGCCGGTGATGCTGAAAATGTCACCGGCTGTCAGCGACGGATTATAATTAGTTGGATTTATGTGAAAGGAGAAATTATGGTTAGCATTTTAGCATGTTGCGCAAATGGTTCAGGTACTTCTCTTATGATGAGCATGACTCTTGACAAGGTTATCGCAGCTCAGGGTTATAAAGTATCAAAGACTCATCATTGCTCACTTTCCGAAGGAAAGAATACTTCAGCAAATTATGACATCGTTCTTTGCCCTCAGAACTTCACAAGCATGTTTGCAGATGCAGAGAAGAAGGGTGTTAAGGTTATCGGTCTTAAGAACGTTATGTCTCAGAAAGAGATGACAGAAAAGCTCGAAACCTGCGGCGCAGATTTAAAATAATTATTGACCATATAGCCGGAGAAATTGCTTTTCTTCGGCTAATTTTATAAGGACTGACAGTGGCAGACTATGAAAAGAAGCGGTGAAATTGTAGATACAAGAAGAAAAAGAATATTGGAAATATTACATAAGACGGGTGACATTCATGTTCCTGAGGTCGCAGCGCATCTGAAGGTTTCTGAGATAACTATCCGCAGAGACCTGCAGTATCTTGAGGACTCGGGACTCATTGAACGTTATTACGGCGGTGCACGCTTTCACAGGGAGCAGAGAGTTGAAAAGGATGAGATCGCCCTCTGCCGTAAAGCGCTTGCAATGTACGCTGCGTCTTTGATCTCTGATGGTGATACGGTATTTATCAATACCAGCGGGACCGTTCTTCGTATGCTTGAGTATATCAAGGCGAAAGACGTTACCGTTATCACCAACAATGCCAATGCGATCGCAATTCCCAAGTCCCATACGGTGACGGTAATGCTTACCGGAGGCGAGCTTTATAACCTTAAGGGGACTCTGGTCGGGGAATTTGCCTATAACAATATCAATAAAGTTACCGCGAAGAAGTCCTTCATCGGATGTTCGGGTCTCTCCGTGGAAAACGGTATGACGACAGAGATACTCAATGAGGTCGTGCTGAATCGTGCGATGATGACGCGAACGATCGGTGAATCATATATAATCGCAGATCACACAAAAATCGGCAACAATTCCAGTTTTGTGAGCTGCGAGCTTGATAATATACATAATGTCATCACAGATTCCCGTGCTGATGCATCGCAGGTCGAGGCAATGCGTGTCAGAGGGATAAATGTTGAACTGGCAGACAGGATATAATTTAGGAGTCTTAGAAAAATGAAACTTAATAAAATAGCTTCTTATGAGCTTGACAGGTGTTATTCGATAGCACCGCTTGAATATAACGGAAAAAATCATATACTCGTTGCGGCAGAAAAGGTAAATAAGTGCATCCTTTTCGATACGAACGGAAAAGAAGAGGAAGTCATCTGGGAAG
>CAJOPI010000433.1 GCA_905236275.1 uncultured Lachnospiraceae bacterium
ATCAGATATTGGAGCAGAAAATAGCCGGAATACTTTTGTCGAAGATAAGGGATGTCAAGACATATGTTTCAACTACTGGAAGCTCTTCGGATATCATAATTCCCATAACTGATGTGTATTATGCACTTTTTGACAACAATTTCATAAGCATTTCAAGAATGTCGGAGGAAGGTGCAGGAGAATATGAAAAACAGGTTCAGGCTCTTTATAACGACAGAGAGGCATCAGTGCTGGCAGCCTTAAGAGGTGAGCTTGAAGCTTCCGGTACAGTATATGAGAATCTTTCGGATGAAATGCAGCTTTATGAGGCATATATAGTTACAATGCTTCAATCCTCAAATGTCGGTGTTTTTGACAGCTCCCGCGTTGATGCGGAAAATGAGGTTTATAAAAACTGGAAGGACAAAAAAATATCGCTCTCCGAATATTTAAGGGAGGCGATTTCGGAAGGCTGGATAAATACCACAAAGCTCGGTAATTCGGAGAAATATCTTGATTCCGAGGAAATATATGAATCGCTTATCGATTTTACGATCAACAGGCTGGCATCAGATCTGTCTTTTTCAAAAAAAATCTATAAATACATGATACTTGATGACACGATAAGCGGAAAACAGATATGCCACATTATGTTTGAGCAGGGCAAGCTGAATGATTCGGATGGAAAGCTTGCAGGGCTCGACAGTGGAGAGACAAGTGCCTATAACTTCATATTGAAGAGAATCAGGTCGTTGGAAATAACTCCGGCTGATCTTGCACTCGATCCCTGTTCCGGCTCGTGTGTTGTGACTAATACAAATACGGGTGAGGTTCTCGCGCTTGTATCCTATCCGAGCTATGACAATTCAAAGCTTGCTAATTCTATAGATGCGGCTTATTACAGCTCACTTACCGTTGATAAATCGCTGCCGCTCTATAATTATGCAACACAGCAGGAAACAGCTCCCGGTTCTACTTTCAAGCCGGTGTCTGCAACAGCAGGTCTGGAAGAGGGAGTCATATCCCCCGGAGAGACTATTGACTGCGTGGGAATATTCGATAAGATAAGCCAGCCTCCTAAATGCTGGATTTATCCGAATGGAACACATGGGAATCTGAATGTCATTGGAGCTATTCAGAATTCCTGCAACTATTTCTTCTATGAGGTAGGCTATCGACTGGCAACAAGAACCGGAAGGTATGACAATGATTACGGACTTGACCGCCTGAAGAAATATGCTGAGATGTACGGGCTTACCGATAAGTCCGGAATAGAGATAACAGAGTCAGAACCTGTTGTATCAACACAGGATTCGGTCAGGTCAGCAATCGGACAGGGCAGCCATGCCTATACTACTGTCGGTCTTTCAAGATATGTGACAACCGTTGCAAATGAAGGAACCTGCTTTAATCTAAGTCTTGTGGATAAACTGACGGATTCCGACGGAAACATGATAGAAGATTATACACCGGATGTAAGAAATTATGTGGATGTTGCAAGCTCCACATGGGACAACGTGCATGAAGGCATGCGTATGGCAGTTCTGGAGGATTATGATGCTTTTGAGGATTTCCCGATAACTGCGGCAGGAAAGACCGGAACGGCACAGCAGATAAAGACCAGACCAAACCATGCTTTATTTATTGGATTTGCTCCGTATGATAAACCTGAGATATCTATTGCAACGCGAATTGCATATGGATATACTTCCGCAAATGCAGCGGAAGTATCAAGAGATGTATTCAAATATTACTTCAAGCTTGATGATAAGGATAATATCATAACCGGCACAGCAGTTCTTCCGGACAGTGCGGAGATAGGAGATTGATTTAATGCCCAGAAAATATCATTTGAAGAATTACGATTTTCTTCTTGTCGTTCTGTCGCTGATAATTTCAATATATGGGATAATCATTATCGGAAGTGCTAAATTGTCTTTTCAGCCGAGACAGACGATAGGGCTCTGTATAGGCGTTGTTTTGATGGTGATTTTTTCACTGGTTGATTACCAGACAGTATTAAACTTTTACTGGATTTTCTATATTCTGAATATGGTACTCCTTTTTGCGGTAAAATTCTTCGGAATAGAGGTAAATAATGCCACAAGGTGGATTACCATAGCAGGTATACAGTTTCAGCCTTCAGAGGCGACGAAGTTTTTGTTGATTTTATTTTTTGCAAAGCTTATCATGAAATTTAAGGATAAGATAAGCAGATTTGGAATTATTCTGATGCTTTTCGCGCTTTTTGCTGCACCCTGGTATCTCGTATACAGCCAGCCGGATTTGTCGACAAGTATTGTTATATTCCTGATTTTTGTTACAATGTTATTTATAGGGGGATTAAGCTGGAAAATTATCGGAGGAGTTCTTGCGGTTGCTATTCCTGTGGCTGTAATAGGACTGGTGCTTGTCATTCAGCCAAACCAGCAGATAATCAAGGGATATCAGCAGACAAGAATTCTTGCATGGCTTGATCCTGAGAAATACTCCAATCAGGAGGCATATCAGCAGCAGAATTCCATAACTGCGATCGGTTCGGGGCAGTTAACGGGAAAAGGCTATATGAACAATGAAGTAGCTTCTGTTAAGAATGCAAACTTTATTTCCGAGCCTCAGACTGACTTTATATTTGCGATAGTCGGAGAAGAACTTGGTTTCGTGGGTTCTATGGCTATTGTGATACTTGCACTGGCTATTGTTTTAAGAATTGCGCAGATAGGGTTTGGAGCGGATGATCTGTCCGGGACACTTGTATGTGCCGGTGTGGCAGCGCACATCGGCTTTCAGACCTTCATGAATATAGCGGTGGCGACGGGACTCATGCCGAATACCGGTTTGCCGCTGCCCTTTATCAGCTATGGAATGACCTCTCTTGTCTGCATATTTATGGAGCTTGGTGTGGTTCTGAATGTCGGACTACAGAAGATGAGAGAAAACTACTTTGTATTTAGAGCTTAGTATTTGAAAATATTTATCCCTTGGAGGTGGATATGAATATCGGACTTGTGGCACATGATGCCAAGAAAAAACTTATGCAGAATTTCTGTATAGCATATCGTGGTATTCTTGCAAAGAATGATCTGTATGCAACAGGTACAACGGGAAGACTGATAGAAGAGGTAACGAACCTGAATATTCACAAATTTCTCGCGGGACATCTTGGCGGAGAACAGCAACTTGGTGCACAGATCGAGCACAACCAGATAGATCTCGTTATTTTCCTGCGTGACCCGCTTACGCCAAAGAGAAATGAGCCTGACGTTAATAATGTGGTGAGACTTTGCGACGTGCATAATATTCCGCTTGCTACCAATCTTGCAACAGCTGAGTTGCTGATCAAATCGCTTGACAGAGGAGACCTTGAGTGGCGTGAGATGTATAAGTAATTTTTTCAGACGGAATAATATCTGCCGACGCCGACTGCTTTCGATCATAACCGTTTTGCCTTTGTTTCTTTCGGCATGCGGTTCGAAATCCTTTGACTATCCTTTTAATATAAACAACTCTCAAAGCGCATTCAGATTCGAAACCTCGAATGCGAATGATGTGGCTGAATCCTTTGCCTCTGATCTTGCTGTTGTAAGCGAGGATGTCATTGCGGGAGAAGAGGTTTCCACAGGAGAAAATTCTTATGCTTCGGCACTTTTGGTAAACGCAGACAGTAATGAAGTGCTTTATTCGAAAAATGCGCATGCAAAGCTTTATCCGGCGAGCATGACTAAGGTTATGACAGCCCTGGTTGCGTTGGAAAACTGCGATAAGGATAAGATACTGACCGCTGACATGAACTGTCTTATAACAGAGGAGGGAGCGCAGCTTGCGGGGCTGCAGGTCGGTGATACGATGACGCTTGACCAGGCTCTTCACATTCTCCTTATATACTCAGCAAATGATGTTGCTGTGATGATTGCCGATAATATAGGAGGTTCTGTTGACGGCTTTGCGGATATGATGAATGCAAAGGCAAAGGAAATCGGGGCAACAAATACCCATTTTGTAAATCCTCATGGGCTTCATGATGAAAACCATTATACGACTGCTTATGATATGTATCTAATGTTCAATGCCGCCTGCAGCTATGAAGAGTTTACGGAAATCATAAATATGTCGTCCTATACTACGTCTTATAAGCATTCAAGCGGTGCTTCGGCGGATTTCAGCTGTGATAATACGAACCGCTTTATAAATGGTAAGATATATCCGCCGACAAATATTACAGTAATGGGTGGCAAGACGGGTACGACACTGGCGGCAGGAGCGTGTCTTGTCATGTTGTCGAAGGATACCAAGGGGGCTTCGTATATTTCCTGTGTGATGAAGGGAACCAATATTGATGCAACCTATGGGAAAACAAAGGCCATGCTTGAAATAATTCAATAAAAAACGGAATGGGGTATACAATTTTCAAAGATTGTATACCTTATTATTTTTGCACATATAACCTTGTACTTCTGCTTGTACTATTGTATAATATAACCATACAAAAAGTGTTGGAAATCTTCAGACACTCATAATGAAAAACGGCGAAGGAGGACAAAGAAATGGTTCAGTTAATTGTTGGGGAAAAAGGTAAGGGAAAGACAAAAGTTCTGTTGGAGCGCGTAAATGAGACGGTTACAAATGCGAAGGGAAATGTTCAGTTTATGGACAAGGATCTTTCGCACATGTATGAGCTTAAAAACAAGATTCGTCTTGTAAATGTCAGTGACTATAACATCACCAACGCTGATGAGTTTATTGGCTTTGTCAGTGGAATTATTTCGGCAGACCATGACCTGGAAGAAATATTTATTGACAGGTTTCTGAAAGTTTCATTTCTTGAGAATATCGCTGATTCGTCTGACTTCCTTCGAAAACTTGATACAATAAGTTCAAAATTTAACGTAAAGGTTACCATAAGCTTGTCCGGAAGTGAAAAAGAGCTTCCTGATGACCTTAAGGAAAAAGTTTCTATTGCGCTTTGAGCTTAAATTTGTTATTTTTATATAGAGAATTTCGAGGCTGCCTCTCAAAAAGGCAGCCTCTGTTACTATGCAGAGGGATGGATAAGGGTTATAGATGAAACGTTCTTCAGATAATAAAAATTACAGAAAAAAGAATAGAAGACGGATCGAAAGCAGGAGAACGGAAAACCGGACAACGGAAAGCAGGAAATCGGGAAACCGAAGAAACGGAACAGGGAAGAAAGAAAACAAAAATACAGAGAGCAGAAGAAAGCAAATCAGGCGTTACCGTAATGAAAGAAAGAAAATAACGAAAATGCCGGGGACAGGGCTTTTAAGGCTTAACTTCGGAGTACTGATCTTTCTTGCACTTGCAGTCTATCTTGTATTTATACTTATTTCCTATCTGAGTACTACACATATTGCAGGTTATGAGGTAAAGTTAGGCTCGCTTGCTCTTGATACGACAGCGAAAGCCGTATGCGTCCGTACAGAGAAGACCTATACAGCCGATTCGACAGGATATATCAATTATTACATGAGAGAAGGAGAGAGGGCGGCCGGCGGCGAGCTCGTATATGCGATCGATGAGAGCGGAGAGCTTTCGAGCAAGATAAACGAGAGCCAGAGTGTGAGCTCCAATATAAAGGAGAGCGATCTTGCCGAGCTTAAGAGTGAGATTCAGAATTATAAAAACTCCTTTTCCGATGCGAAATTCAACAGCGTTTATGACTTCGCTTATGATATAGAGGGAACAATAGAGCAGATAAATCATGCAAATATCCTGAAAATGCTGACAGGAGTTTCGGGTAACAAGGTATCAAATTCTGTTGATCTGGGATATTCGGATACAAGCGGCATTTTGTGCTATTCGACAGATGGGTTTGAGAGCCTGAAAGCCTCTGAGGTTACGACTGACATTTTTAATGACGACAATTATTCGAAGAACAGTCTTGTTAATGGTGATCTGGTTGCAAAGGGGGATAATGCCTTTAAGCTTGTTACAGAAGAAAACTGGAGCATAGTCATGCCCTGGAACGATTCGTGGGAGGATGAGATTTCGGATGAAGAATATGTTCAGGTAAATTTCCTCAAAAATGACTATACAATATGGGGAAAAGCGGCTATTCTGAATAATTCGGACGGAAAATACCTTCAGCTTTCATTTACAAATTCGATGGTGAATTTTGCCGCAGACCGTTTTGTGAATGTCGAACTGATAACGGATGCGAAAACCGGCTTTAAGATACCGAATACGTCAATAGTTCAGAAAGAGTTCTACCTTATACCGGAAGGATATGCGACAAAGGGCGGGGATTCAGACTCTGACGGATTTTTAAGGAAGAGCTATCTTGAAAACGGCGGAGAGACTACGGAATTTGTCGAAGCTGAAATCTATGATAAATTAGACGGACAGTTATATATCGCAACGGAAATCTTCAATCCGGGAGATATAATAGTAAAGCCCGATTCGCAGGATACCTATACTGTGAGCACTAAGAGCTCGCTTACCGGAGTTTATAATATTAACAGCGGTTTCGCGGATTTCAGGAAGATAAATGTACTTTATTCGAATAAGGAATACTCGATAGTTGAGTCCGGAACCATGTATGGACTGAATGTATATGACCATATCGTACTCAACGGGGATGGGGTAGCGGATAAGGATCTGATGTTTAAGTAAGGATGGAGCCTTTTTTGCCGCCGGCTGCCAAATCGAATGATTTGAGCAACGGCGCTGCAAAAACGGACATCCGACGTCATTTTGTCAGAA
>CAJOPI010000434.1 GCA_905236275.1 uncultured Lachnospiraceae bacterium
CCTCAACCTGTCCGAAGCTTCCCAAAATCTCCAGAGCCTTTTCCTTTTCGCCTTCAGACACAAGTTCACCTATAACCGCTGCCGTCATGCCTTCCCCAACAAGGGCAGGGGTATTCGGCATGGTGCGGATGAGCTTTATCTTTCTTCCGAAGGCTTTTTCATACCAGTCCATGCTTTTTCCTGCAACTATAGAGATAAAAAGCTGGTCGTCGCGTATACTGTCCTTTATCTCATCAACTACAAGTGCTATCACCTGGGGCTTAACGGAAAAGAATACAATATCTGCCTTTTTAATAACTTCGAGATTGTCAGAGCTTGTTTCGATTCCGAAGGCATCCTCCGTCTTTTTCCTTAAAGCCTCATCAGGCGAAGAACCTATTATATCCGAGGCTTTGGCGATACCTTTTTTCAGTATCCCGCCTATGATGGCATTACCCATGTTTCCGGTTCCAATAAATCCGATTTTCATTGTCGGTTACGCTCCTTAGAATTTTTTTACTGCCGTAAGCTCTGCAAAATCCTTGCGGACTGACACAAGAAGATCATCTGCAATACTTTTTAATATGAATTTTTCAAGCTCATCTTTTTCTGCTTTTTCTTCCTCGGGCATATTGTCAATATAATTGTTGAGAGACCAGCTGTAGAGCGGAAGACCGGAAGCAGTGACATCCATTCCCATGATGTTTACCTGCATCTGTGCATTCGGATCACTCATGATAACGCTCTGTGCGTCGAGGTAGTCCTTCCATACTCCCTTTATCATGGAGAAGATGCTTTTCTTTTCCTTTGAGCTTGTTTTTGCTGCGGAAAGTAGCTCGTCGCGCTGTTCCATGTTTACAAAAACATCCGAATTCAGGTGGATTTTGAAGGTATTGTCATTAGTTTTCTCGATCCAGTAATTTCCTGAGAATTTTCCGACCGTTGATTTCATCAGACCAAGTAATTCTTCTGTGAGAAGACGAAGTCTCAAAGTATCATTCTTCGCGATACCGCAGTAATCACCGCAGTGTTCCGCCTCGTTCATGGCTTCTTCCCAGCCGTTTCCCTCGCTGTCAACCTTGAATTTATCAGTAACCATATAAAAATCTCCTTCCTTCTTTTTCTCCTTATATTCTACCAAAATAAAATGCTTTTGCGCAGAAAAAAATGTTCTTTTTTGTTCAATTATTCGTACTTGATTTTGGTCAATGTCAAAAGTAGACTTAAAGCCCATAATCTGTTATGATATAAGCTTAACAAATACTATAAAGGCTCAATAGTTAAATCTGAATTTTTTTGAAAGGAGCATACACAATGCTTGAACTTAAGGGTGTTTCCTTTTCTGTGGATGATGAATCTACAAAGAATGGAGAAATCGAAATTCTTAAGAATATCAATCTAAAGATTGATGAAAATAAATTTGTTGTTATCACAGGCCCCAATGGTGGTGGTAAATCAACGCTTGCGACACTTATCGCGGGAATTAAGAAACCATCATTGGGAAAGATTTATTTTAACGGTGAGGACATTACAGAGCTGTCCATCACCGAAAGGGCAAGAAAAGGCATAAGCTTTGCCTTCCAGCAGCCGGTGCGCTTTAAGGGAATAAGAGTCATAGACCTTCTGAGAATTGCTGCCGGAAAGGATATATCCGTCTCGGCAGCCTGCGAATATCTTTCGGAGGTTGGTCTCTGTGCAAGAGATTATGTCGAAAGAGAAGTAAATGCATCACTTTCAGGCGGAGAGCTTAAGCGAATCGAAATTGCCACAGTAATGGCAAGAAAGACAAAGCTTTCTGTTTTTGATGAACCTGAAGCGGGAATTGACCTTTGGAGCTTCCAGAACCTTATCAGGATCTTCGAAAATATGAGAAATGAAATCTCGAACGGTTCCATTATAATAATTTCACATCAGGAGAGGATTCTGAACATTGCGGATGAAATTGTCGTGGTTAAAAATGGTACGATTTTTAAGCATGGCGATGCCAAGGAAATACTTCCTGAACTTGTCGGAACCGAATCTGCCGTAGATGCCTGCGACAGACTTAGAAATTAAAAAGGAGGCTCTAATTATGCTTAAAATGGATGAAGTTCAGAAAAGGCTCCTTGAAGAAGTCGCTGATCTGCATGATGTTCCTGTCGGAGCTTATAATCTGCGGGCAAATGGAAAATCAATCGGAAGAAACAGTACTGATGAGATAATTGTTGATTCAAGGGAAGATGGCAAGGGTCTTTCGATTAAAATAAAGGATGGGACGAAAAAGCAGAGCGTTCACATTCCGGTTGTATTAAGCGAAAGCGGAATGAAAGAGACTGTTTATAATGACTTTTATGTCGGAGATGACTGTGATGTTCTTATCGTTGCGGGATGCGGAATAGATAACTGCGGAACACAGGATGCAGAACATGATGGTATACATACTTTCTATATTGGAAAAAATTCCAAAGTCAGATATGTGGAAAAGCACTATGGCTCCGGTGACGGCATGGGAAAAAGGCTTTTGAATCCCGTTACTGACGTTCACATCGGAGAAGGAAGCTCCATGGAAATGGAGATGGTGCAGATAAAGGGTGTTGACTCGACAGAGCGTACAACGACAGCATCACTCGCAGCTGATGCGCACCTTGTTGTAAGGGAACGTCTTATGACCCATGGCGAACAGCAGGCGATAAGTGTTTATGATATAAAGCTTGACGGAGACGGTACGAGTGCGGATATTGTTTCGAGAGGTGTTGCAAGAGACTCTTCCTACCAGAAGCTTGATCTGAAAATCGTCGGAAATGCTGTCTGCAGCGGACATACCGAATGTGATTCGATAATCATGGATAAGGGACGCATACTTGCAGTTCCCTCACTTGAAGCCAACAGTACCGAAGCACAGCTCATTCATGAGGCCGCCATCGGAAAGATTGCAGGCGACCAGCTCAACAAGCTCATGACTCTCGGACTTACCGAAGCCGAAGCGGAAGAACAGATCATAAACGGATTCCTTCGATAGTCAATATTACAAAACAGCCGTCACTTTTTCTTTTGAAATTGTGACGGCTGTTTTTATTCCTGATTTTTGTCTTTTCCGGAAGCAGGACGGTAATCACCGTAAAGGCTTGTGTCTTCCCTGTCCTCGGCATCCAGATCGTCATATTCCAAGTCATTGTCATAATCAATCCTGCGTCGGCTTATGAATTCGCCTTCGTCCTCATCATCCGATGCAGCATCTTCGGCATGTTCAGCCATGTATTTATCATAAGCTTCTTTCTTTTTTAAGAACAGTTCATCCTTTTTCTTCCTGCGTCTTTGAACGGGTTTCTTTAGTGCAAACATCCCAATAAATATAAAAAGCGTAAAAAATAATATATGCAGGAACATTGTAAGAATCGAGTATTCGGGAGCAAGAGGGTATCTGAAAAGAATAATCCCCTGCAAAACGGCTCCTGCTGCATTGGCTATTATCAGGTGGAGAAAGGCTGTACGTAGTTCCTTTATCCCGTATGAAAAAAGGTAGTCGAAGGTCATAAGAAGCACGTTGAAAGGAATAAGGAACAGAACAATAAATGAGCCCTTACTGAAAAGCAGTATCCATATAAAAACAGGAAGGTAATTAACGAGAAGAAATATGAGAAGCTTCTTTGTATACATTATAAAATCCCCCGAAAGAATTGCTGTTTACAAAAAAGTATAGCACATATTTTTGACATACTGTA
>CAJOPI010000435.1 GCA_905236275.1 uncultured Lachnospiraceae bacterium
AGCCATACCGCAGTTATTCCGGCCTCCTTAAGCTTTTTTGCTTTAGCCGCCACCCTGTCCCAGTGCAGGCCGTCCGCCGGCATATACCATTCAAAATACTGCATTATAGTTTCATTATCCATAACTCTGCTGACCTCATAAGGACTACGTCTCAATAGTTCAGTGATAGCTTTAAGAATTTTATTCATTATTATCCACACGAAGAAAGGCATAAACCCTTCTCAAATGATTATAACAGAAAAAGAAAGATTTATGCCTTTTGCAATTGTTCTTTATTAAGTTCCTGTTTAGCCGAAAATGCCCTTGATTCCGTCAGCTATTCCGCCTAATTTTTCTCCTGCCATCTTTGCCTTGACAGCCGCAACTATCTGATCTACTGCCCCATCGGGAATGTCAATGCCCGCAAGGTTTTCGATCGCCTTCTCAGGATTCTTCTGAAACTCAGCCTGAAAATTCTTGTCAGCAGCCGCCTTTTTTACGATTTCCTCTACCTGTGCTTTAATGTCCATAGATACCACTCTCCTCTTAGTTTTTGATAACATCAGTTTAGCATTATTTGATTCGGAGGTCAAAAAGTATTCAAAAACTTATTTCCGTTACACTTCATGTTCTTACGCAGCCAGCAGCAAGGTGCTGGCTGCTAACTGAATAGTAACCTATTTCCTTCATTTAGCTTCTGCCGTTTCAACGTCAGATTTATGCTGATTAACAAGTGTACGCAGCGAAATCACTGCAAGCACGACTGAAAGAACGATAAGGAGTGCTGCGATCGAAGCCTGTACTACAGCCCAACCGGTATCTACACCGCCTGCCTTTACAGCAGCTATCTTTGCCATGATCGTCTGGTAAAGGGAACTTACTGTAACGATAAGCATAAAGCCCATCGGGATGAAGAACATCTTATTATTTCTTCCCATAGCACCGAGCCATGTGCATACTGCCATAAGTCCAACTGCCGCAAGAAGCTGGTTTGCTGCTCCGAAGAGAGGCCAGATCTTCGTGTAGCCGGTCATTCCGAGACCAATGCCCAGAACAACAGTTATAGCAGTAGCAACAATAGGGTGTGCGAGTACTTTCTTGTAGCCTGTTGCTGTCTTGTAGGTTTCACCATTATCAAGGAAAAATTCCTGGAACATATAACGTGCGAGTCTTGTAGCTGTATCAAGCGAGGTCAGGCAGAACACTGAAACAGCAAGTACAAGCATATTGTAGGCAACGCTTACAGCCTGTGAATCAGCTCCGGCAAAAGTTCCTACCATACCGGAAATACCTTTTGCAAATACAGCCGTAGGTGATGCGAATTCTGAAGTTTCTGCCGAAGCACCTGCCCAGACAAAGCCAACCGCGCAGAGCGATACTACGGCAAGTGCACACTCTATAAGCATCGAACCGTATCCTATAGCCCGCGCATCCTTTTCATTATCAAGCTGTTTCGAGCTTGTTCCCGATGCGACAAGTGAATGGAAGCCTGAAATTGCACCGCAGGCAATAGTTACGAAAAGTGCCGGGAACATACTTCCTGTTGTGAAAAGTCCGTTTGAGCTTGCATGTACAAATCCGTTAAAGGCAGGCATATTTATCGAACCATGACCTGTAAGAGAAGCCCCAATTACTCCGACAATCGAAACCGCCATCATGAAGTAAAGAAGGAACGAACTCAGATAATCTCTCGGCTGAAGCAGTATCCATACCGGCGTTACCGAAGCAACAAGGATATAGAGTCCTATCACGATCATCCATGAATTGTAGGTCATGGCTATCGGATGCCAGTTAAGCCCGATTGCAACGATTGCAACGATACCAATAACGCCTCCCACAGTAGCCACGCTTAAGGGTACATTCTTTCTGTAAACAGCAAATCCGAAAGCAATAGCAAGCAGGATGAAAAGTATTGAAATCATCGCTGTTGACTCATTTGCCTGCATTACCTCTGCTGATACCTCCGCACCTGCCGCATTAGTAATGCCGAAAGTGCTTGCAACTATCGAGCCGAAGGCCGCAACAACCAGTAACAGTGTCAGATAACCGAAAACACCGAAAAGCCTCTTTGCGCCCTTTCCCATCGTGCTCTCTATGATTTCTCCGATAGACTGTCCCTTATTTCTGATCGAAGCAAAAAGTGCTCCGAAATCATGAACAGCACCAAAGAAGATTCCTCCTATGAGTATCCAGAGTAAAACCGGAACCCAGCCAAACACAGCCGCCTGAATAGGTCCGTTGATGGGACCTGCTCCCGCTATTGACGAGAAATGATGTCCCATAAGTACCGGTGCTTTCGCAGGAACATAGTCAACTCCATCCTCCATTTCATGTGACGGAGTCTTCTGCTTCGGATCAACTCCCCACTGCTCCGCAAGCCACTTACCGTAAGTTACATATCCAATAACAAGTACTGCGATACTTACGAGTAAAACCACTAATGCATTCATTTTTCCAATCCCTCCTAAATTTATATCCTTAGGACACTGCAGCCTTGAAAATCCTGTCTTTCTCAAACTCCCTCAGAGTTTCGAGAAAGAGCTTTTTAGAATCTCTTGCTGCAAGGTTTGTATATACTGATTCCGATTCCATATCAACACAAATGACATGTGCCTCGGAGTGTCCCCTGAAACTAAAAAGATATCCCTTGTCATAATTAAAGCGTCTCACTGCCCTTATGACATCTTTATCCGGTCTTTCTTTTGAAATGACCACTATCGAAAGGTAGGTATACATATGGTCTTCCGGCGGATATTTCTCACCGTTTCTTGCCATGACAGGTTCCATGTAATCCCTGATGAACGTCTTCATTTCCTCTATAAGAGAGCTGTCGCACTTATCGACTTCAAGAAACAAAATATGTTCATAAGCCTTCGCCCTCCAGAGATTTGCCTTTCTCGTAAGAACATACTTCTCATTCAGGCTGTAGAAATAGCCATAAGCCGAAAACTCCCTGCCATTTATTTCATATGGCTTCTTTATATCAAAAAGACTCGAATATTTATCCAATACCCTGTCAAGATAAGTCCCCTTAAAATCCAGCTCCATATCAATAAACCCCTTATTTGCATTTATCAATTGTATTTTTGCATTTGTGTATTCTTTATTTTTATTTAATAAATAATTTAGCACACTAAACCGCTAAATTCAATTGACAGATTTTCTCTAATTTTCTTGATGTATATTAATGTATAGCAAGACGAGAGCGAAGCGAAGTCATGCGTGGGACTTATACAACGGACTCATACACCTTTCAGTGCACAGAAAAAGCGTGTCAGGTTCGGAACCCGACACGCTTAAAACGCCTATATTATTTAACCCTCTCGTAGAAGAAGGAATTTCTTCTCTCGAAGCCTATATCCTTATAATTGATAATCTGTTCTGTGCTTCCGATAAACAAAATACCGCCCATTTTCAGGGATTTACAGAACTTTCGAAATACCTCATCCTTAGCTTCTTCCGTAAAATAGATAAGTACATTCCTGCAGACTATCATATCCTGATTCGTAGGATACGTATCCTTCAGAAGATTGTGTTCCTTGAACTCAACCTTCTTTTTTATCTCATCTTTAATCTGGAAAGAAGGACCAACCTTTTCGAAGTACTTTTCCTTCAGGTCATTAGGAACTCCCGCAACACTCTTTGCAGAATAAAGCCCGACTTTTGCCTTTCCGATTACCGTTTTATCGAGATCGGTCGCAAAAATCTTAATCTTATTCATCGGCAGATGCCTCGAAAGCGCCATTACCAGCGAATAAGGCTCATCTCCCGTAGAGCAGGCCGCACTCCAGATTTTAAGGTTATCTCCAAACTTTTTCTTGAGCTCCGGAATAAATGTCTTGTCCATCAGTTCCCACTGATCCGTATTCCTGTAGAACTCAGATACATTAATCGTTATGTAGTTTACAAACTCATCAAAAAGCTTGGAATCCTTCTTCAGCCCATCAGCATAAGTCGGATAATCCTTGAATTTGTTCCTTTCGATCAAAGTATCAATTCGCCTGCGCATCTGCTTTTCCTTATACGCAGTCAGATCAATCTTCGTAAGCGCAAGTATCGCCTTTTCGAACTGCTCATAATCACCCTGAACCATAAATCGTGACCCCCTCACTTTTCAAACATCCATGTTTACATGCAACAGTACAGTGGTGAGAAAAACGCAATTAAGTTAAGCACTGAAAATCAGCACTTAACTTAATACATTTATAGCAAACGTCATTGACGTTCGCCCATTGCGCTGGGTGCAAGCTGCTGAAAGCGGCTAATTTCCAAGTGCACCCAGACGCATCATATTATAGTAAACGTAATTTTTTATTGCATTTACTATAATATTATGATGTCAGGGTCAAAAGTCATCAGCCACGGCAAGCTTGCTTGCCGGTGGGTGAATGACTTTATGACCCGCCCCAATATGAGTG
>CAJOPI010000436.1 GCA_905236275.1 uncultured Lachnospiraceae bacterium
CTGACAAAATGACGTCGGATGTCCGTTTTTGCAGCGCCGTTGCTCAAATCATTCGATTTGGCAGCCGGCGGCAAAAAAGGCTCCTCTGACAACACCATCTGTTGTTTTAATCTACTGACAATTTTTCCCGATTACAGATTGAAGTAAGGATTGTATCTGACCTCACTGCCGATCGTGCTTTCATCGCCATGTCCCGGATAAAGCTTCGTATCTTCAGGCAGGTTGACGATTTTTTCCCTGATAGAGCTTAAAAGCTCAGATGAAGAACCTGTAGGCAGATCTGTCCTTCCCACCGATCCGGCAAAAACCGTATCGCCCGAAAAAAGTATTTTTTCAGACTCTATATAATAACATATGCCGCCAATAGTATGCCCCGGAGTCGCTATACATTTTATATCGAATCCTGCAATTTTCAGGATTTCGCCATCATGAACAAAATGATCTGCCCTTTCCGAAAAGCCTCCGTCGTTCAGCCAGCAGGAGCAGTTTGCCTGCGGGTCTGAAAGCAGCTCCTTTTCATTCTCACCTATGTAAACATCTAAATCCATGACCTCACGCATGGCCTTAAGACCTGCTATATGGTCAAAATGCCCATGTGTCAGAAGCACAGTATCCACCTTATAACCAAGCTCTTTTATCCTTTCAGCAACAAAATCGCCCCTTGCTCCCGGGTCTATGACCACAGCCTCATTTGTCTCAGTATTTATAAGCAGATAACAGTTGGTATCAACCGATCCGAGAACCTTATATCTAACCTGTGCCTTCATCCCGTAGTCCTTTCAATGTCCACAACATTCTGTACAGAACGGAGTCTCTTAATAATTCCGCTGAGCTCTTCGGTATTATGAATATTAAACGACAGCGAAATCGTAGCAATTCCCTGCTTGCTCGTTCTCGTATTCATTGACTGTATCTCAATGCCGAGATCCGAGAATACCTTCGAAACATCCACAATAAGACCTGTTCTGTTGCCTGCATATATATCGATATAGGCAAGATACTGTTCCCTCTTACCCTCATTTTTCTGCCATTCGGCTTCTATGAGGCGTTTACGGTCAATCTCATTCATGTTCATGATATTGACGCAGTCGGTTCTGTGAATTGAAACACCACGTCCTCTTGTGACATAGCCGACAATTTCATCCCCGGGAAGCGGATTGCAGCATTTGGAGAAATGTACCGAAACATCCGTTATCCCTCGAACAATGATACCGCCCCTGTTTCGGACCTCTCCTGCTTTCTTTCCGTTTGCCTCTATCTCACCTAAAACTTCGCCGTCGGTTATATGTTTCTTATGGTCGCTCTGGTATCTCTCGACCATTTTGTTTACAACCTGACCTTCTTTCAGACCTCCATGCCCGATTGCCGCATAAACAGCATCAAAATCATGGAACCCGTATTTAGCCATTACAGCTTCCATGTATTCGCTCTTCATTATGTCTGAAAGATTTATCGAATGGGCCTTACAATAATCCGCAATAGCCTCTTTGCCCCTGATGATATTATCTTCCTTAAGTTCATTCTTGAACCACTGGTTGATCTTCGTTCTTGCCTGGCTGCTCTTTACTATCTTCAACCAGTCATGGCTCGGTCCGTTGGAATTCTGGCTGGTAATGATTTCAACCCTGTCACCGTTCTGAATGACGTAATCTATCGTTACAAGCTTGCCGTTAACCCTTGCACCTACCATCTTGTTTCCGACAGCGGAATGGATACTGTAGGCAAAATCTATCGGCGTAGAGCCAGCGGGAAGATTCTTCACGTCTCCCGAAGGAGTGAAACAATATACATAGTCAGAGAAAAGATTCAGGTCACTTTTAAGGAGGTTCATGAACTCCTTGTTGTCTGACATGTTCTGCTGCCATTCAAGTATCTGCCTGAGCCATGTAAGCTTCTCTTCCTCGTTATTTTCGGTAACCTTCTTTCCGTCAGAAGCCTCCTTGTATTTCCAGTGGGCTGCGATACCGTATTCAGCCACACGATGCATCTCGAAGGTTCTTATCTGTATCTCAAAAGGCTGTCCGTTATTGCTGATAAGCGTTGTATGAAGCGACTGATACCTGTTCATCTTCGGCATCGCGATGTAATCCTTGAAACGTCCGGGAATCGGCTTATACATTTCATGGATAACTCCGAGCGCAGCGTAACAGTCACGCACCGAATTAACGATTATCCTTACGGCAAAAAGGTCATAAATCTGGTCGAGGGTCTTGTTCTGGTTTACCATCTTCTTGTAAATGGAGAAGAAATGCTTTACCCTGCCGTTTACAACGCCGTCTATATCGGCTTCCCTGATTTTCTCCTTTACTTCCTCAACGATATCTTCAACAAACTGTTCACGTTCAGAACGTCTTACAGATATTTTTTCAGCTAAATCATAATAAAATTCGGGTTTCAGATATTTGAGCGAAAGATCATCAAGCTCTATCTTAATCTTCGATATACCAAGTCTCTGGGCTATCGGGGAATAAATATCAAGGGTTTCCCTTGCGATTTCAATCTGCTTCGGCTGAGACTGGAACTTAAGGGTTCTCATATTATGAAGCCTGTCCGCAAGCTTGATAATGATAACCCTGATATCCTTCGCCATGGCAAGGAACATCTTCCTTAAGTTATCTGCCTGAAATTCGACCTTATCTCCCTGATATTTAAGCTTGCTCAGCTTTGTAACTCCGTCCACAAGATGTTCTACATCTTCGCCGAACTGCTCCCTCAGGTCTTCTCCGGTCATTATCGTATCTTCCACAACATCATGAAGAAGACCGGCGACAATCGTTTCCTTGTCCATTTCAAGGTCTGCAAGGATTATCGCGGTCCAGAGAGGGTGGATAATATATGGCTCTCCGCTCTTCCGGCGCTGCTCCTTATGAGCCTCCGAAGCTACGGAATATGCCTTTTCAACAAGAGAAATATCATCAGACGGGTGATATTTATGAATAAGGTCTATAAGACACCGATATAACTCTTCAGGGCTTGTGAAGCAGAAATTAGGACACATTCTGCTTGTATCAAATACCTGCTCTGCCATAAATATCACCACCTTTCTCTTTATACATAACCGAATTTTAAGA
>CAJOPI010000437.1 GCA_905236275.1 uncultured Lachnospiraceae bacterium
CCATGTATGCTGTTCCAATACTGGCTGGATGCAACCGGCATGCCGCAGATGGTAAAATACTTATTCAGCTCGTCGAAAGTTGCGGACAACCCACCGCGTCTTGCACATACCACGCTTGCCCCTACCTTCATGGTCTTGTCAAAGCCTGTGCTGTAAAACAGTCTGTCAAGGCAGGCGATCAGAGTAGCGTTTGCAGATGCGTAATATACCGGCGAAGCAACCACCAGCCTTCTCCGGCGGTGCAGATAAGTATCTGTCCACCACCTTTATCCGCATGATGAATATGCCAGTTGTTATGACAGCCAGGTTCAAAGGTCACATTAAAAAGTGGGAACTGACCGTTTTGGAAATCAGTTAGAGGATTCAGAAAACTGTTGCCCACAAAGTACTGTGCGAACCCATCATTCGGATTTCCCTGTCCAAACATATTTGCCTTATCAAAAGCTTCTTTTGTTCCATACTTCATTAGGCTTCACCGCCTTCCCCCATGCATTATGTCTGCCTCCCTCAATGTTCAAAAACTCCGGCTACCTGTGTCAGAAGTTCTCTGATATTCAAATGCTGTGGACATACCTTTTCGCATTTGCCACACTTAATACACTCGGATGCCTTGCCGTGTCCGTTTCCTGTTAAGATGTTCTCATAGTAATAATCTGTATTCCAGTTATGGAATGCTTCATGGGCATTAAGTGCAGAAAACAGATCCGGAATATGGATTCCCCGAGGGCATTCGTTTTCTTCGATACAATACCTGCATGAAGTGCATGGAATCAGGTTGAGATTCCTGAAGATATCACAGACCTTATGTACCGCCGTCATTTCTTCATCCGATAAAGGTACAAAATCCTGCATGGCTGAAAGATTATCCTGCATCTGCTCCATATTGCTCATGCCGGAGAGTACCATTACCATATTCGGAAAGCTTGCGGCAAATCTAATTGCGTAAGAAGCATTGCTGCCTCCGTTCAAATCTCGAAGGATACTATCAGCATCGGCAGGGAGATTCACAAGACTTCCGCCCTTGACCGGTTCCATGACGATAACCGGCTTTCCGTGCTTCTCGCAAACTTCATGAACCTTGCGGCTCTCCACAGAGACATCTTCATAATCCACGTAGTTGAACTGAATCTGTACGGCCTCGATTTCCGGATGCTCAGTTAGGATCATATCAAGCACATCCGCTTTGTCATGAAAAGATATACCAAAATGACGGATCAGACCTTCTTCCTTAAATCCATATGCCGTCTCATAGGCCTTACACTCCTTGAACTTCTTATAAGTATTCTGATCCTGCGCGTGCATCAGATAGAAATCAAAGTACTCCACCCCACACCATTCAAGCTGCTTTTCAAAAAAGGGGCGGATATCAGCCTGACTGTTAAAATACGGAGCTGTCAGTTTATTTGTAAGGAGAAACCGGTTTCTGTCATACCTCTTTGCCACACAGTCACGGATCGCGGTCTCCGACTGTCCGCCTATATATCCATGTGCCGTATCAAAATAATTGAGTCCGGCTTCAATAAATGCATCAGACATTCTCTCAAACTCATCATAATCGACCTTGCCGCCTGCCATCGGCAGTCTCATACAGCCAAATCCAAAATTCCCATGTATCTCTGGGAAGAAGCGGTTCTCCAACATTCTTCTACCTCCTTACATCTTTTTTTAATAAGTGGAAGCCCCTGAACTTGTCATCTTCCAATTTCCATTTTCTTTTCTCAAAGTAAAATCACCTCGGAGCCTCCAGTTACTTTTCCACCGTCATATACCGCAGCAAGTACTCGACTTTTTCCTATCATGGTTGCGGTATCTCCTGTAACTTCTACTATTGTCCCATCATGTTCAGCCGAATAATAATTGAAAGTTCCGTTCATAAGGCCTTTTAGAAATTCATCCGCGGACTGCCTTACCCCGGTCATATGTTTCAGATAATAGTCGTCTGACATAAGTTCTCTTAACCCGGGTACATTTTTGGAAATCATATATTCCCAATATTTTTTGTAG
>CAJOPI010000438.1 GCA_905236275.1 uncultured Lachnospiraceae bacterium
CCACCGTGACTTCCACCGCCACCGTGACTTCCACCGCCACCGTGACTTCCACCGCCACCGGGCTTTCCGCCACCGGGACCTCCTCCCATTCCGCCAAGGGCTGCATTTCCGGAGAGTCCGCCGGGCATGGCATTATTTTCACTGCTATCAGACTCAGTATCTTCAGAAATATTTATACCGTCATCTTTTGCTGTAATATCTACATTACCGTCGTTTAAGGTCATATACTGTGTTTCAATGCCTTCGTCAGAGGCATTGATTATGAGATCTCCGCCATTGATCTCAACAGAATAAACAGAATCTATACCCTCATCAGCGGCAATAGCAGTAACATTTCCGCCATTCATTACAAATTTTCCGGAATTGGAATCATCGTTATTTGAAGTCTTAAGGGCATCACCGCCGGCATTAACATAGATGTCACCGCCATCGATTTCTAGACTGTCCCTTCCGATAATTCCGTCATCTACAGAATTTACGGAAACAGTTCCGGAGGAAACAACAAGATTATCTTTGGATTTAATAGCATCATTCATTCCTGCTTCTATGGTAAGGCTTCCGCTTCCTGTTATTGTCAGATCTGATTTAGAGTAGATCGCTGCTGTAATATCTTCATCAGAGCCTTCTTCCCTGGCATCGGTAATATAATTATCAGTGCCTTCAACGAGGGTAATAGTTGCTGAGGCTGCTTTTTTTATATAAATCGGGGCATTTTCCGTACTCGTTATATTCACACCGTTTAGAATGAGGTTGACTCTGGAATCATCTCCAACATCGACAGTGATCGAAGCTTCTTCGGCAGAACCGCTTATGATATAGTTTCCGCCGGTCGTGATCTCAATATCGGAATTTTCATCTGAGATAAAAATCTTTGTACCGCTGAGTCCACTGCCGGGGGTCAGCTGAGCACTTGTAATGAGAAAGATCAATAGAGTGATTATTCCAAAAGAAATATGTACTTTGTAACGCTTAAAAATAAAAGATAAACAATCAGACATGTCAATCCCTCCTTTCAACAGATTATTCATGGGAAATTTCATCTGAATTTGGCATGAATTCTTTTTCACACTTCCTAGTTTAGAAAATGATATCGTAACAATAGGGAAAGGCAGTGTTTAAAATGTGAAAAAAGTAAGGATTGATGGGCATTGTCAGACAATGACCATTGATATGGATAAGGGACTTTTTGATTCAGATAAGTCCCTTTTCGGAAATGAGTTTAGATTTCTGGCTATGGTTAAGACGCTTGAGATGCCATTCTTTAGACATGGCTTCGTTTTTACTGTCAAATTCTTCGTACCAGACAAGTTTACAGGGACGTCTGCATCTGGTGTATTTAGCACCTTTTCCTTCGGATTCACCGTTGTGCTCAGAGAGCCGTCTTTCAAGGTCTGTCGTATAGCCTGTATAGTAGCTTCCATCGGCGCATAGAAGCATATAAGTAAAGTATTTCATCGTTCACTTTCCTTTGAAACTATGGTATCATAAGAACAAATCATATTTTACCATAAAACATTGTGAGGCGAAATTGGATAAGAAAATTGCGGAGTATCTCGAAGGAAGAGGATATTATAATATACCCAATGATGCCGGTAATGACATAAGGGTATTCTACAGAGTTGAATCAAGACTGGCAGCGGTGGTCATCCTGATCGATGCCAGAAAAATAATACTTTCCCGAAATAATTTTCAGAAATTAAAGAATGACGTTGGAGGTATGTTCGCCTCAAAAGGTTATGACAATATTCAGATATTCAGTATTTTCATTGTCAGCAATACGATAGTCGGAAAAAAACTCACGGCAGAGGAAGAATATTCCTGGCTGGTAGATACCGGAAGCGGACGCCTTATAATATATGAGCATCAGCTTATAGATTTTGACGGATTGAGAGACGGACTTGAAAAGCTTGTGGAAAGCGAGCCGCCGGAGGGTGGATTCAGGGAAGAAAAACTCACGATCCAGAAGGCTTTTGCAGATAATTTCATTCATAATGAAGCCAGAATAACAATAGGTCTGATACTTATAAATATATTGGTATTTGTAGCTCTTTCACTGGGAGGCAATACATTGGATGCGGCATATATGATAGACCATGGAGCCATGTATCCTTCCTATGTCATCTACAATAATGAATACTACAGACTTTTTACCTGTATGTTCATGCATTTTGGCGTCGAGCATCTTGCATCAAATATGCTCTCACTTTTTATATTCGGAGAAAGAGTTGAAAAGGCTATCGGAAAGGTTAAGTTTATAATTCTTTATCTGATGAGCGGTCTTTTGGCCGGGGGAGTTTCACTGATGACCTCATATATGCTCGGACTGGAGCGGGCATGTGCGGGGGCCAGCGGAGCAATATTCGGTGTAATAGGAGCTTTATTTGTAATAATAATTAAAGACAAAAACAGATTCAGGGAACTGACTGCGGCAAGGGTAGCGCTGATGATCGGCTATAGCCTTTTCGCCGGAATTACGGGAGGCGGAGTTGATAATTCAGCACATATTGGAGGTGTCATTGCCGGACTCGTACTGGGGGCAATCCTGTTCAGGAAAAAGAAAACGGAGATGAAGGGAAATGAAAGTTAATATTTATTATGGTGGACGTGGGATCATGGGAGACCCCACACTTTTCGCACTTAGTAAAATGCAGGGTGTTTTTGACGAACTCAATGTAAAGGTGGAGAGGCATAATCTTCACGAGGAGAGGAAGAATATTACTGCACTTCCGAGTACTTTAAATGATGCTGATGGAGTAATACTGGCATCGACTGTTGAATGGTACGGTGTTGGCGGATATATGATGGAATTTCTTGATGCCTGCTGGTACTATGGAAATAAGGAAAAAATCGCACAGCTTTATATGTGTCCTCTTGTTATGTCAACTACATACGGAGAAAGAGAAGCACAGCTCACACTTATGTCGGCATGGGATATGCTTGGCGGAAAGACAATACCGGGACTTACCGGATATATTAAAGATTCAATATCTTTTGAAATGAATCAAAATTACGTTTCTACTATAGAAAAGACTGCAGAGAGTTTTTACAGGAGTGTTTCAAAACATACCCTTGTGCTTCCTGCCAGCAATCAGGAGGTAAAATCTCTCGTATCTTCACCGGAAGCTATAGACCTTACGCCTCAGGAGACAGAGCAGCTTTCAAAATATGCTTCGGATGATAATTTCGTCCAGACGCAGAAAGAAGATATCCGTGAACTTGCGGATCGCTTTAAGACTCTTTTAAAAAATGATGGTGCCACAGAAGACGAAGTATTTCTTACAGATATGAAAAAACATTTCAAGGGTAATCGTTCTGTTGAGACATCGGTTAAACTCGAGATAGGCGATATTGCAAAACCTATGGCTGTAGAAATACATGGTGAAAGTCTGAGGGCTGATTATGAAGCTTTGGTAAATCCGATAGTTGTATTGAAACTTTCAAAAGAGACCATGAATTCGGTAGTACATGGAGAACTGAGTTTTCAGAGAGCTTTCATGATGGGAAGGATGCAGGTAAAGGGTGATTTTTCACAACTCAAGACTTTAGATGATGTATTTCCTTTTGGCGGCTGAACAGATAAATAATAAAAGGCATTGGTCCATAAATTATGGATCAATGCCTTTTCGTCACTTCGTTCCTC
>CAJOPI010000439.1 GCA_905236275.1 uncultured Lachnospiraceae bacterium
TAAATAACGAAAGTGTGTTATATATGAAGTTTGACATGGAATTTTTGAAAGAAGCCGTGAGGGCTTCGAGAGATTCATGGGACAAAGGACACTATTTAACATACAGCGACAGGCGTTGCGAGGTGATGGAGCATCGGAACGGGACTGTTAAGGTGTGGTACTGGATAACACCGGAAGAGTTCGAGGTGGCTTGCGAAGACTTGAATGCCCTTGATTGGAAATACGAGTAATGGAGGTTTGTATGGACATTGTGAATTTGATAAAGATAATAAGTTTTCTGTCTGTTCTAAACACACTGACAGTTGAAGCGGTAAAGAAGCTCACGGAAAAGTCAGGATTTGAGATTCCTGCGAACATTCTCGCGGCGGCTTCCGCTGTGGTTCTGAGCATAGCTGCATGCATTCTTTATCTGGTATATACCGGAACAGAATTTACACCACAGCTTTTGGTGCAGGGAGTGGTCATCGTATATCTCAGCTTTCTGTGTTCCACGGTTACTTTCGACAAGGTTAAGCAGGCTTTGGAACAGATGGGAGGGTGACGCATGGCTCTTACATCAGCGCAGATAAAGTTTCTAACGGAGTTTTACAAAAAAGCATCGCAGATATGTCCCATCTATGGTCTTAAAGCCATAGGAGCGATTACTGCACAGGCGATGTGTGAATCAAACTGGAATAAAAGCAAACTTTCAAACCGATATTATAATTTCTTTGGAATGAAATGCGGATCTTCCTGGAAAGGTGCAAGCGTGAACATGACCACCAAAGAAGAGTACACTAAAGGAACGCTTACCACAATCAAGGACAATTTCCGTGTCTTTAACAGTCTTGAGGATGGAATAAAAGGCTATTGTGAATTTATAAGGGGATTAAGCCGATATTCAAACCTGATCGGACTCACGGACGATGAAACCTATATCCGTACAATAAAGGCAGACGGATGGGCTACATCCTCAACCTATGTCAAAACGCTGACTGGTATTTTGAAAAATCATGTCCAGCCGAGATGTATGTCTGATGCTGCAGACAGCATTATTATTTCACCTGATGAGAATAAAACGGCGGACTACTATCCCACATATGATGGCTTTTCTATAAGTCTTGTGGTAGCTCTCAGGACAGTCGGTGCCGATTTCAGTCTTGCAAACAGGAAAGAAATAGCAAAGGCAAATGGTATCACAGGGTACAAAGGGACAGCCGCACAGAACACGAAACTTCTGGAACTTCTGAAGAAGGGAATGCTCAGAAAGGAGTCCTTTTGAAAAAATATAAGTCAGCTACAGTTCCCTACGCAGTATATGAGAGTGCAATGGCAAGAAGCAGCCGTGATAAGAAGCGATGGAATGCCGCCCTTGTTGCTTCAACGATAATAGCTACAGTAGTCGTATCTGCTGCCCTTGCCGTAAACAATCTGATCTGGCAGAAATACGCGCTGCGGCTCATAGGCAAATGATATGGGTAAATCGAGTCCGGCTCATGCAATTGACAAGGAATTGAGAAATTCCGACATAGAGTATTGTATCGATGAATATGTACGGCGGAGGGAACACCGGGAAATACTGAAAGAGAAATGGTTCGAGGGACTTACCTTTGAGGAAATAGGATCAAGGCATCATCTGTCGGTAACAATAATCAAGGAGATAGTCTATGGAATGGGAGATGAAGTGCTTCTGAAGGCTTCAAGGGAAAAGGGCAACACGGATACAAATCTCATAAAGAGAATGGCAAGGTTTCTGAAAAGCATCTGAATAACGTATTATTAGCGACTAAAAAGCGTCCTTCTTATTTCTTTAGGAAGGATGCTTTTTATTTTAAAATTACCGCATGAGATGGAAATACAGAAACCTTAACCCCTTAAACAAGAACACGGGAGACTGTGTCATAAGAGCTATTGCGTATGCATCCGGGCAGACATGGGATGATGTTTTTAAGGGAATTGCTGCAAAGGGTTTTGAAATGGCAGAGATGCCGTCATGGAACAGGGTATGGTGGGAGTATCTTAAGGAAGAAGGGTTTACAAGGCATCAGATTCCGGATAAGTGTCCCGACTGCTATTCAGTCGAGGATTTTTGCCGGGAACATCCGTATGGCGATTATATCCTTTTTATTCCATATACATCGCATGAAGGTTCCGGACATGCCGTGGCGATTCATGACGGATTTTATATAGATACATGGGACAGCGGACAGGAAGTGCCTATGTGCTATTGGGAAAGGAAAAACAGATATGATATATAACATGGGATTTCCGATGGGCTATTCTTCAGCGGCAATGCAGCCAAATTTTCAGTATCCGTATCAGCCTAATATGAGCGGCATGCAGGCTACGCAGAACCAGCCACAACAGCAGATGCAACAGAGCGCACCGATTGCGGCAACTCAGCAGATACAGAACGGCGGCTTTGTTAGTGTAAGAAGCATAGATGAGGCAAGACAGTGGGTAGTCGCTCCAGGCAACAGCGTGACCTTCAAGATAGAAGGTTCGCCTTATGTCTGTGAA
>CAJOPI010000440.1 GCA_905236275.1 uncultured Lachnospiraceae bacterium
GCCCGCTATGCGCCTGATTTTGATGTGGCACCCTCAACCAAAAATCCTGCGCAAAAATTGTAAATTTATTTATGAACAGTTCCTAACAGCGAAAGAAGAGTGAGAATGAAGTATTATTATAAAATATATGGTTTGATATTGGAGTCGGACTATGAATTTCATCAGTTTGTGAAGGCTGATGAGGACTTGGAAAGAGATGTTGATATAAGGATAATTCATGGAAATATAAGGAAAGATATAGCTGATCATATTGCCGAAAATCACAATGTCGGATTCTATGAGGATGGAATGTGGTTTAAGAATCAGGTTGGCTCGTTTTGGATTCATGATAAATCAGAAATTAATTTTGTGGAAAATGAGGGTATTTCAATAGATGATGCTGCTGTATTCCTGCCCGGTCTTTGCCTTTCGATCCTACTCTGGCAGAGAGGGGATATTATGATACATGGGGCCTGCCTCAGATATAAAGAAAAAACAATTGTGATTTCAGGAAATAGCGGTGCCGGTAAATCTACACTTACAACTGAACTTATAAAGAATGGTGCAAAATTGCTGGCAGATGATGTAACCTGCATCAGAAACTGCAATGGCATTTATATGTCGTATCCGGCATTTCCCGCACAGAAGCTTTGTGACGACCAGATAGAGAAGAATGGACTGAACAGGGAGAATCTAAAGCAGATTAGTTATGACCTCAATAAATATGAAGTTGTAAGAGAAGAGGTTTTCTTTGATGAGGCAAGAAAAGCTGATGTTTTTTTCCGGGTTGAAATTCAAGATGCTGATGAACTAAAAAAAGAAGAGGTTATTGCTTCTGAAAAGCTGAAGGTTATTATTGATTCAATATTTATAAATTGGATTTTTAACGATGCATTTAAGCTGAAACCGGAGGACTTCATGAACTGTGCCGGCTTTGCGAATCAGATTCAAATGAAGAAAATCGTTAGACCACGCAATGGGAATACGTTGAAAGATATTGTAGATTATATAAATCAAGAATTAGAAGAGGATAATTAGTTTATGTCTGCCATTTGGGGTTGCATAGATTTATCAGGCGCGGAGATTTCTTCGTCGATAAGTCAGAAAATGAGTGAATGTCTGAAAAAATATAAAGTTGATGCCATAAGAGAAATAATTGAAGATAATGTTTATATGGCATGTGGGCTTCAATATATAACGAGAGAATCTAAAAAAGAAAAGCTGCCTTTTAGGGAAGAGAACTATTATTTTACCGCGGATTGTATTATAGATAATAGGAATGAGCTCATAGGAGCCGTGGGATGCGAAAGAACTGCACCTGATGGCTCTATTCTCTTTGAGGCGTGGAAAAAATGGGGCGAGCTCTTTGGAAAGTATGTTATAGGTATGTTTGCCTTTGCGGTTTTTGATAAGAGCAATGGTAAGCTATATTTATACACAGACCATACGGCATCAAGATGTATTCATTATGCTGTTTATAATGATAGAGTATATTTTGCGACACTTACTGATTCTATTACCAATGCAATCGGAGATGCAGGTTTATGCGAAAAATGGCTGCGTGCAAGTATTGCAACAGATTATTCGTTTTCTTTTTTATTTGAGGGCTTGACACCCTTTGAGGGAATTTATATTGTTCCTTATGGTTCGGGTGTTGAAATAGACACAACAGGAAGTACTCTTTTAAGACGATATTGGAATCCCCTGAAAACTATTCGTCAGCGTAAAAAATTCGATGATATAAAATGTAGAAGTGAATTTAGAAAGACCTTCTTTGATTGTGTCAGGGATGCTATAAGAACTGATGGGGAGGTTGGAGTTCTTCTTAGTAGTGGACTTGATTCAACTTCGGTAGCCGGGGTTGCAAGTGGTTTATTAGACAAAAAAGGTAAAAAACTATATAGTTTTACATCTGTTCCTTTAAGAGAATTTAAGGAGACATTAAAAGATAAGAATAGTTATTTTGTTGATGATGAATCAGACAAGGTGCTCGAATTTTGTGGGAAATATCGCAATATCGAACCTGCATTCATTGAATGTAGAGGAAAAAGTATTTGGACAAATATTGAAAAATGGGTAGATTACCTGGAAATACCGGGAAAAGGTAATGTAAATCAGGTCTGGCTTCATGAAGCTTATAAAAATGCTAAAAATAGTGGCTCAAAGATTGTATTGAATGGATTTTATGGCAATTTCACTATTTCCTATGGAAATATTATGGAAAGCTTTAAAAAAGAGCTCATGAAAGGGCATCTGGTCAGATTTTGGAAACAGTTCCTTATGTATGCAGATAAAGCGAGGGTTTGGAAGAAAAGATATCTAAAATATTTTTTTAAGATTTTATTTGAGAGACAAAAAATCGGAGATGATATCGTAGACAAGGAATGTGTGAAAAATGAGATTTTAGAGTCATATGGAATAAAATACAAATGGATAAGAAAGCTTGAAAGCTATGGCGGTTATATAAAGAATGCTTCTGAATATAGAAGCGAATTGGTTTCATCTGATATATTGCAGTTAAATGGGGTTTATTGCACTAAAAATGGTCTGTATCATGGTTTGCTTATAAGAGATCCGACAATGGATAAAAGAATGTTAGAATTGTGCATGTCTCTTCCTTATCAGTGCTTTGCGTGGAATGGAATTGAGAGAAGACTGGTAAGAGAGTATTTGAAAGATATAGTACCTGATAATATACGACTGATAACACGACATAGGGGAAGACAAAGCGGTGATGCCGCCATGAGACTGGATATGTTTGGGTTCGAAGATGGAAGAAAACCTTGGGATGTTTTATCAAATGATATTGGTATGTATTGTGATATATCAAAGGTTAAAGCATTACTTATGGAAAAGACTACAGATTACAATATTGATAGAAAGGCAAAATATATATCATTTAGTTTATTTCTTAATAAATATAGAAACAAAAAATGCGGCAGATAAATCTGCCGCAAAAAATGTTACAATTCAGTTGTCAGCCAGGCTGTCAACTGAATTGCAACATTCGGGGCACCATTTCATGTTCTTACGCAGCCAGCAGCAAGGTGCTGGCTGCTAACTGAATAGTAACCAAAAAATTACTGTCCGCTGGGTCTCTGCCACTGCTCAGACGGAATCTGTCTGTCAGGATTGGTTGGATCCTGAGTGTAAACAATGTTTCCGTCATGCGATGTGATTGTCCAAGAACCACCAGCAGTTTCGTTAATATTAAGCTCCTCAATCATGGGCTCATTCCAAGTTTTCATCTCAAATTACCTCCAAAAAATACAACTAAGATTCACGAATATTATATTAACTCGAAATTGCTCTAAAGTAAATACAAATGCAACAATCTAACAGTAATGATAGAATTAGAAATACAGAATAGCAGAAGGCCTTGACGTAGCCCGCTACGCCTGCGTTTTCTTATTTGCACATGAAAATGTTTGCTGCGCAAATTGTTCAATTTATTTATGAACAGTTCCTAACGAAAAACCATCAGCCGGTTCCGGTAGGCAATAAAATGTGAAACTCACAGCCTTTTTCGACAGCATCGGCTGAAAGGGCGTAGATGCTTCCGCCATGACGCTCGACAATGCCCCTGCAGATAGAGAGACCGAGCCCCATGCCATTGTTGGCAGAGGGGGTGCGGCTGTCGGAAGCCATGAAGGTGCGGTCGAAAATGTGCGGTAAATCCTTTTCGGAAATGGTCTGTCCGTCGTTGGAGATAACGATTTCGAGCTGATCGTCCTTAAATGATACGGCAAGCTTGATGAAATTGCCGGCATCCGTATATTTAAGGGCATTCTTAAAGATATTGTCAATGGCACGTTTCATATAAAAAACGTCGATATTTATAAGGACATCAGAACCCGGCGCAATATCAAGGGAAAGCTCACGCGAGGAATACTGTTCATCGGCCTCATACATGTAAAAGATATCCTCGAAAAAGGCATCAGCCGGAACTTCCTCGAAGTGCATGAAATTATCCGCAAAATCGATTCTGGTGAGAAGAAAGACATCCTCAATCATGCGCTCGAGCATAGCGCTGCGGCTTTCAAGCATGGGAAGAACTTCCCTTATGTCAGACTCTTCGATGTGCTCAAGGGAATTCAGATATTCTATGCAGTTGTGGATGGCGGTTATCGGAGCGCGGAGGTCGTGGGAGATGTTGGCAAACATTTCGTTTCGTTCCCTGATTGTCTCATAAAGCCTGACATTCGTGTCATAAAGCGTATGTGAAAGCTCCGAAACGGATATGGCGGGTTCTTCAAAATTTTTCTTAAGTTTGTCTGACATAGTTAATTTTTGGGCGGTGTGAACCTGTACCCCTTTCCGTATACTGTTGCAATGCAGTTTTCAAGTCCGCTGTATTTTTCAAGCTTCTTTCTTAAACGGCTGGTCATCATCATTATCGACTGACGGTCGCTGTTCTGGTAAACATTCCAAATCTTGGTGCCGATTTCCTCAAAAGAGACTGATTCTCCCGGCTTGGAGATAAGAAGCTCTATAAGCTCGTATTCCCTGTTGGAAATATTGATTTCCTCACTGTCGTTGTAGAAAACCTTGTGCTGAAGGAGGTCAACGGAGAGCGGAGGAAATTCCACGAAATTCGCTGATTTCGAAACAGCCGTTTTCCTGAGCTGTACCTTTATGCGGGCGGAGAGCTCTTTCAGGCTGTAGGGCTTTATAATATAGTCATCAGCACCGCTGAGGAGCCCCGCAATCTTGTCATCCTCGGAGGTCTTTCCAGTAAGGAAGATGACGGGGGCATCGGATTTTTCCTTGATGAGCGGAAGCGCAGTCATGCCGTCGAGCTCGGGCATCATTATATCAAGGAGAATGCAGTCGGGAGTTATAGCGCTGAGAGCCTCGATAGCGTTGGCTGCCCTGTCGAAGACAAAAACCTTGTAGCCCTCGTTTGTGAAATACTTTTTATTTATCTGCAGAACTTCGCTGTCATCATCGATTATAAATAAATTAGCCATAAAAATTATTTCTTTAGGAGCTGTAGATAAATAACATGTACAATTGCGTAGGATAAACTTTAATGTGCAAGGAAACGGAATGAGGCGTACCGAGGTACGCCGATTGACGTTGACGAAGCAAATTAAAGTTTAGACAAGCAATTGTGCATAAGTTATTTATATACAGATCCTTAATGAATAAACACAGGGGAGTATCAGCCCTGCGAGTTTATAGGTTACGGGATTCATGGCCTTCATAAAGCCTGAGTTTTTGCCGTTAAATTTAGCAAGATAACGTCCCTTTCGCCAGTTGGGGAACCTGGTCACAAGCTTATCCCAGTTAGCGGAGAGGGCGGTATTGCGGTCGTTTCTGTCCGGAATACGTGCCATACGGCTGAAGGAGCTGCAAAGAAGGATCCTCGTATATAAAAATTCCAGCGCGTCGCGGTACTTATCAAGGAAACCGTTCTTCTGATAAAAGGAATAAATATCATCAAGGATATCCAGAATCTGCAGGGTTTTCAGGGTTTGATGATTATTTATGGAGCTTGACCGCTGCACGTAATGGACAAAAGGCTCCTCCACGTAGCTTATTTTATTGAGATAAGGAATGAGCTTCACATAGAAGTTAACATCCTCGTAAATAAGTCCCTTCGGGAACTGTACGCCGGTGGAGAGAAGCCACGAGCTTTTGTAAATCTTGTTCCAGACGACGGAGCGTCCGTTCATTATCATCTCATCCTTATCCGTAATATGTTCACCTATCTCGGTATCCTCGCCGTCGTCAAAAGTATGGTGAAGATTGCATTCAACGATATCCGAACCGCTCTCGACTGCCTTTTCATACATGACTTTGTACATATCTGTGTCAACGAAATCGTCGGAGTCGATGAAGCCGACATATTCGCCCTTTATATAAGGAAAGGCAAAATTTCGAGCGTCGGAAAGACCGCCGTTTTCCTTGTTTAAGAGCTTGATGCGTTCATCGCGGGCGGCATATTCTTCAAGGATGGCTAAAGAGCCGTCGGTCGAGCCGTCGTTTACCGCAAGAATCTCGATTTCCTTCAAGGTCTGTCCTGTCAGGGAGTCAAGGCATTTGCGAAGATAATTCTCCACATTGTAAACCGGAACTATGACAGTCAGCTTGATGTTATTTTCTGTATTCAAAATAGAACCTCTGTTTATAGTTATTTTTGCTTGTGTTTTTTCTGTGAATAATATATGATTAAAAATCGTGGATACAATTTATCATTCTATCATAAATCATTAGAATTACAAGAAATATGAAAAAAGATAATTCAAATTTAATAAAACAGTACATAGAAATCCTCAGTCTGTCCTTAACTGACGGGGAAATTAAAGAGTCTTACAATGATTGCGACTGGAAAACCATGATAAGTCTGAGCCGTCGCAATAAATGCGGGGTACTTTTTAATAATACCATAAATAAATATGCTTCGGAAATCGGAATTGACAGGGAAATCCTCGAGGACTGGAACCTGCGCTCGAAGAACGAATTTGCCGTAAGCTACAATGCGTTTACGGAATTTAAGCGGGTTATGAGCGAGATAAATGATGACGGGCTTCATCCCATAGTGCTTAAGGGATACAGTCTTGCAGTGCTTTATCCGAATATATTTTTCAGGTACAGCAGCGACCTTGATATAAAATTTGACCTTTCCGAGAAGGAGAGGGTACATGATATTTTCACCAGGAAGCTTGGGTTTACGTGGAACGAAGCCGACAGTAAGGGGAACGTTTACCTTTACTATAATAATAAGCTTCTTGTCGAAGTGCATTTCACGCTTTGGGAGGATTATCATGGGAAAAATATCGAGGTGCTGAAAAGTGAACATCTCGACGACCC
>CAJOPI010000441.1 GCA_905236275.1 uncultured Lachnospiraceae bacterium
ACAGCTGATATAGCATTTGAGGAATTTAAGGATGCTCTTACAGCTAAGGCACAGAACAATATCAAGGCTATCTACAACAGCTTCACCGGTTTTTCGCCGGTCATGGCTTCGGAGCTTTGCTTCAGGGCGGGAATTGACGGGAATTTTTCTGTGGCGGCTGATAGTGACGGGGATTTGCAGAAGCTCTATAAGGAGTTCGTGGGGGTGATGGACTCGGTAAGGTCTGAGGATTTTTCACCTGAAATAATTTATGACAAGGGTGCGCCAAGGGAATTTTCCGCCCTGAACCTTAGAGAGTATGCGGATTTAGAGGTTGAGGAACATGAATCGGTTTCCGAGGTGCTCGAAACCTTTTATGCAAAGAAAAATGACCTGACAAGAATCCGCCAGCGTTCGGCTGATTTAAGAAAGATAGTTTCGACAATTTTAGAGCGTGACTATAAGAAGCTCGATATTCAGACGAAGCAGTTAAAGGATACGGAGAAAAAGGATAAATACAGGGTTTACGGGGAACTGCTCAATACCTATGGTTACAGTGTCGTGGAAGGTGCAAAATCCCTGACCTGCGATAATTATTATACAAATTCGGAGATTACTATTCCTCTTGACCCGCTTCTCTCTGCGAAGGACAACGCAAAGAAGTATTTTGACCGTTATCAGAAATTAAAGAGGACGGAAGAGGCGGTGGGAGAGCAGTTGAAGGAAACACGCGATGATATTGCTCATCTTGAGTCCGTACAGAACTCCTTGGATATTGCGTCCGACGAGGCAGATCTTAAGGAGATCAGAAGAGAGCTTGCGGAAAGCGGATATATAAAGAAGCATATGCAGAAAAAAGGTGAGCGGTCAGCAAAGAGCCAGCCGCTTCACTACCTTTCGTCTGATGGATTCGACCTATATGTCGGGAAGAACAATTTCCAGAATGACGAGCTAACCTTTAAGTTTGCCAATGGCAATGACTGGTGGTTTCATTCGAAGAAGTTTCCGGGTTCGCACGTTATCATGAAATGCAACGGTCTTTCAGCTGAGGAAATTCCCGACAGGGCATTTAATGAGGCCGGCGCGCTTGCCGCCTACTATTCGAAGGCAAGAGGACAGTCAAAGGTCGAGATTGACTACGTGCAGAAAAAGGAAGTCAAAAAGCCTGCAGGGGCAAAACCGGGATTCGTTGTGTATTATACGAATTATTCAATGGCTATTGATTCAGATATATCGCAACTAAAGCAGTTATAATTCTTTAGTTCAGTTCCGCCGACGTTAAGCTTTATGTTTTTTATGCTTATGCTGACTGAGCGGGCGGCAAAGAAAGCGAGATAGACATATTCACTGTCAATGGCGGTAAGTGCGGAATCATAGCCTTCAATAACTTCATCGTAGCCCTCTATCTGTGCGGAGTATCCGTCACCGGTAGAGGCTATTTTCATGTTAAAACTGTCATTTATCTTCGGACAGTTTTTCAGCTGACCTCCTTCAAAATCCAAAAGTCCGCTTTTTCTCGCAAAAGTATTTGTCCCGTTTTCGAAGGCGGGACGGAAGCAGATGCCTGCAGCAACATAATCTCCCAAAATTAATCCGCTGTATTCGTCTATATAGATATCGTCTCTTACCATTATTCCGAAAGCGGAAAAGTCAGCGGCAGTTCCGGCGGAGTTGAAGCTTTCGAGAGTAATGTCGGCGGAAAGGCTGAAGTCAGAGTTTGCCGGCAGGCGAATAAAGTATGCCGCCATACCATCTGATTTATCCATGATCTTACCGTTGATTTTCGTGATTCCGCAGCGGATAAGCATTTCATCGTTTTTTCCTCTTCCGAGAAAAACCTCGTTCCTGTCATGTATTGATGATTTATTGACATCACCGAAAACGCCGGCATACCAGTGATTACCATTTAAGTCGATATATTCGTCCCAAAAATCACTGCCTTTTTCGGGACGTGTATAAACCGGCTCTTCGTAGCATTTGTTAACTGATTGTCTTTTCCAAAAGGCTGCATCTTTAAGCGGATTTTCGATATTATCTTTTAACTGATATTTTAGGTCTGAAGCAGTTTTTTGCAGTTCATCGGCAAAAAGGAAGGCGTTAACGGTGGCACCGAAAAGATTTGTATGAGTGTCATCAACGGATATGGGATTCGAGCCCGTCCATGCATGCCGGTATAAACTGTCATTATCGAAATCGTCATCGTTGTCGCTTTCTTTTGCGAGGGCAACAGTTCTTGTCGTAAGGTCGCAAAGGGGAAGCGATAATGATTCAGCAAGTTTTCGAACCGTATCGGCATAGTCCCCATCTTTTGTGATATGAACTGAAATACCGCTATAACTCTGTTTTTCATCCCTTCTGGCTATCGGTGTGGCAAGGATGGGAGATGCCCCGACCTCAAAGGCGGGAGAAATATAGTATTTCCAAAGGCTGTTCGCGAAGGTTCCTTCACTCCTGTAATCCGCAGAGGGAGAGGTATAGGTGAGATTTCCTGCTTTTTCATCATTGTGTCCGAAGCCAATGATAAGGAAATCGCCCTTTGAAATTCCTTCAAGCAGTTTGTGATAATTATCGGTATTGCGGAAGCTCTTGGAGCTGCTTCCCGAAACTGCAAGATTTATGAATTCTACATTTTCTTTGAAATAAAGTCCGAGCCGGGTTCCCCATCCATAACGCGGCATATAATAATTATCATTAAATTCACTTACGGTACTGTCACCGACTATCCAGACCCTGATATCCTTATTCGCACTCATTGCTGATTATCCTCTTCATTTTTCGAAAGTCATTAAAAATACTTTGATATGATAACACGTATTATCGAAGCCGGATATGGAAAAAATGTCATTTCTTTAGTGAATATACTGTTTTATGGCTTAGGAACTGTAGATAAATAACTTATGCACACTTGCTTGTATAAACTTCCACTTGCTGCGTTATCGTCAATCAGCGTAGCTCG
>CAJOPI010000442.1 GCA_905236275.1 uncultured Lachnospiraceae bacterium
AAAAGAGGATACATCCTCTGTTCTTAAGATATTTCATTTACTGTTTTACCTCGAATTTGATATAATAATTTTCCAAAATATTTACAAAACAAACGTTAAATTTTTTTATGAAAGGAAACACTTTGTCCTCAAAAATAAATATATACAAAATATTCGGGAAAGTAGGCGTTTGGACCTTCACAATATTTTTTGCAATACTCTCAGCCACCTCTATTTTTACGAGTACTTATATCAATGATATGACCACTCAAAAAGTCCTCTATAAATGGGATTTTCCTTTGGCCTCTATTACAGGATTTGCTTTGGCGTGGCTCTTTTTTTATATGATATCCGCTCATGGTTCCAAAAAGATCAAAGATTTTGAAAAAATATTTTTTTTCTTTACCCTTGTTTGGATTTTCTTTGCCTCTGTGGTGATTGCTTTCTATGGATTGACAACTCCTGCAGCTGATGCAATGAGCGTTTATATCATGGCACAAAGTGCTGCTGAGGGTGATTTTTCCTTTGTTGCAGGCACAGAGTCATATCTGTCTTATTATCCACATCAGATAGGAATGGTAACTTTCCTGATCCTTCCTCTGAAGTTTTTAAAATTTATCCGTTTCCCATATGCTTCATTCCATGCACTTAAAATAATGTATGGAGTGATAGCATGTGGTTTAGTGGTATTTCAATACTCTACATTGAAATTATTATTCAGAAAAAACGACGATTCCTCGGTTATTTGTTTTGTCTATCTTGTGCTCGCAGGTCTAAATCTTCCTTTCATTCTTTATACTTCTTTTATATATGGTGAGATTCCGTCATCCTTTATGATATCGGGAGCTATATATTTTCTGGTGCGTATCATGACCACAGCGTTGATGTGTGATAACAAACGTGCGTTTTCGAAAAGCACTATCCTAAATTATATTGGACTCACTGTTTTTTCTGCAGCCGCAGTATTCCTGAGAAAGAATTGTCTTGTGTTTGTCGTAGCGCTTTCCATAGTTCTCTTCGTCGAAACTTTTAGAGTAAAAAAAATATGCTATCTCGGGCTGATGGCAATTGTTATAACTTGTTCCTGTCTGATCCTGCCTTTTACGATAAAAATATATGAGGGCATGAACAATGAAAGAGTATACGATGGGGTTACAGCTACATCCTATATTGCCATGGGGATGCAGGAGGCCAGCAGAGGTCCCGGATGGTATAACGGTTTTAATTTTAATACATACCAGGAAAGCGGTCTTAATACCGAAAGGGCTAACGAGATCAGCAAAGCTGCCATTGCAGAGAGAGTGGAATATTTTAAAGAGAACCCCTCTTATGCATTGGGTTTCTATATAAAAAAATACCTTTCACAGTGGTCTGATGGAACCTATGCCTCAAGACAGGCTACTTTGGCAACTTTCGGAGAACGCAACACTTTCTTTGAAAGTCTTTACCTGGGAAAAGTTGGAGACATTTTTGTTATCTATTCCGACATTTATCAGGCAATTATATATTTAAGTGCCTTTTTATTATTTATAAAAATAATATTGCGTGAACGTAAAGCAGGTTCGATCTTTACTTTCTTTGTATTGATCGGTGCAATATATATTTTTGGAGGGTTCCTTTTCCACATGCTTTGGGAAGCTAACTCAAGATATATATTCCCTTACAGCATTTTTCTTGTTCCCTACGCGGCTGTCGGTATTTGCAACTACAAAACCTCGTATAAATAGATAAAATATGTATAATCATATCCGTCAAATATCTTAACAAGCCTATATCCTTTTCTTTCAGCATTTACTATCTCACCGGCTGCGAATATATATCTGCAGCCGATTTCTTTTAATGCTTCCGTATCTAATTCAAGATTATTGAATGATGCATGTTCATATTTGGTTAACAATGGATTGTGAAAATATTCTGAGGAGTACAGGTAGCATCTGTTTCCCCAATCATCAAAGTATTCGCGATTATACTCGTTTTTCTCCAGTTCTTTTTCAATCACTTTTCGGAATCTGTGCTTGTAGTCTAAGTCATAGTTGTTGGAGTATCCGTCTATGGAATAAAAACCGTTGTAAACTGCAACAGCAGGCTCGATTCCAAGGCTTCCAACTCTGTATTCGTCCTGTTTCAATCCTTCGTTATTTTCGATATAATCCGCTATATCCTTGAATT
>CAJOPI010000443.1 GCA_905236275.1 uncultured Lachnospiraceae bacterium
CAGGGAAAACCAGCATATGGGCTCGGAGCTCAGGAAGCTTCTGAGGGAAAAAGGGGTGAGTTACGGAAGCAGGATAGAGACCGACCAGGCAATGACGGCATATGCCCTTACAAGAGAGGGAATCGGGATTTCGGTGATGTATGATAAGCTCTTGGGCTATATGAACAGGAATAATGAGGAGGTCTGCTTTTACAGGCTTTCAAAGAAAAGAGTCAGAGAGGCTCTTTATCTCGTTTATCTCGATGAAGAGGAGAATCCTGCGGTGGCTGAATTTGTGAAGTGTTTTAAGAATTGATGTCAGGATTGCATGAAAACTGCCTCCGGAGAAAAGTGATTTTTTCGCTACGGAGGCAGCCGGATTCATTCCTTCAGGATTGCAGCAGCTGAGTCCCAGTCAAAGGCGGCGGCTGCCTTTTTTAATTTTTCATATCTTTCACTTTCGGATTCTGAAAGTGCATATTTTTCAAGTGATTTAATAACCTCCTCGGCAGTTTCATAGTCTACGGATTCGATAAGTTCAAGGATAAAGGAGTAGGCTTCTGCAAGCTCCTCTTTGGAAATCGGAGTCTTTTCTGCGGCAGCTTCAGCTTCGCTTTGAGTCTCATCAAGCGCTGAGAGCTTTTCCTTATAGCTTCGGTAAAGCTTCAGAAGCTTGGAATTGTGAACCTTGATATAGCCTGTATTTACAGCATCATCCTCGGAGGCGGCTTCGAGCGAGAATGCCATATCGGAAAGATTTTCCGCGCCGATAAGTCTTGCGGAACTCTTTAGCGCATGAACCTTAATATTATAATTGTGCCAGTCTTTTTCTGAGTAGAAATTCTCGATGGAGGCTGAATTATCCTCGATAACATCATAGAAATTCCTGAGGGCTTCGAGGAAAGTATCCTCCGAGCCGCAGTTCTTTATGCCTTCGTTAAGATTCAGGGCATCTGAATTGTAGAGCCAGTCAGGGATTGCCGAGCTGTCGCTGCCTGCGCCGCTGCTTTCGGCAGGCTTGACCTTGCCTGAAGGCAGATAGTCAACTATCATTTTTTCGAGCTTTTTATAATCAATGGGCTTCGTAAGATAATCATAGAAACCGGCGTCTATATAGCGTTCGCGGGCTCCCGAGAGGGCGTTGGCGGTTAGGGCTATTATGGGCGAGCCGTCACACATATTGTCCTCTAGATTATTCAGCTTTTCGAGGGTTTCGATACCGTCCATTTCGGGCATACGGTGGTCAAGGAAAATCAGGTCATAGTGCTTCTTCCTCACCATGTCAAGACATTCGAAGCCGCTTTTTGCAGTATCGATCTTTATAAGGGTCTGCTTCAGGAGACCCTTAACAACCGTCAGATTCATTTCCGTATCATCAACAACTAAAATCTCAGCATCAGGAGCGGTAAAGGATTCATGATAAAGCTCCGAGGGCGAAATGCTTTTTTTATGAGCCTGACTCAGATCACCTATGGGTTCATCGCTCAGAACAGTCTGTTTCAGGGCAAATGAGAAAACTGAACCTTCGCCGTAGGTACTTGTGACTTCAAGGCGGCTGTCCATAAGAGTCAGGAGCGACTGGGTTATGTTTAGACCCAGACCTGTTCCCTCGATGGTACGGTTGCGCTTTTCCTCGATTCGCTCAAATGCATTGAAGAGCTTTCCCAAGTCTTCTTTCTTCATACCTATACCGGTATCCCTGATACTTACATGGAGAATGACTTCCCGCTCTGAGAGAAGTCTGTGACTTATGCTTAAAGTTACGCTTCCCTTCTCGGTATATTTTACGGCGTTGGTAAGAATATTTGTGATAACCTGCTTTAAGCGGATCTCATCGCCGTAGAGGAGATGAGGGGTATCTTTGTCTACATCTATTATGAAGTCGAGGTTTTTCTTGTCGGCGCGGATCTTTACCATATTGACGAGATCGTTAATAACGGAACTCAGGTCATAGTTTACCGGTATTATATCCATTTTGCCGGCTTCGATTTTTGAAAAGTCGAGAATGTCATTTATAAGTCCGAGCAGTGACTTTCCTGCATTCTGGATGTCTCGTGCAAGGATGAGGGTGTTTTCATCGGTGCTTTCCCGAAGTATAACCTCATCGAGACCTATAACGGCATTAATGGGAGTCCGGAGCTCATGAGACATATTCGAAAGAAATTCGCTCTTTGCCTTTCCTGCCTTCTTTTCGACTTCGAGCTCGTTCATAAGCTGCTGTTCATGATACATTCTGCGGACATAGTGATTGAAGCCGACAATCATTTTGAGTATCGAGTCATAAAGAGCCTCAACCTCGTCACCTGTCTTTATATTCAGCTCACGCAGCGGATGGTCGTCAATTGCCTCGGTTATGTTGTGGTCGTCGGGAATACATTTGCTTGCCCGCGAAGTGACGGATATAATGGGACTCAGCAGGCTGTTCCTCAGATAGATAGTGCAGATTATGATTGCAGCAACTTCTATGCTAAGGAGCATGCTTACAAATTTGATAAAAAAGGTTATGTTTTTGCTTGCAGCGTCAGGATCCTTCCAACCAACCAGCGGAAGCTCTTTTAAGATTGCCTTATGCAGCTTGTTCTTTTTTGTATTTATTGCTTCGTCATCATCTGTTTCACTATCCTCAGACTCATCATCAGAGTCGTATTCAAATACATCATCGATGTCAAAAACGTCATTGCCGTTGGAATAATCATTAAAATAAAGAATATTGAAGGCAAGGCAGGCTGAAAGTGTCAAGAGTACAAAAAGCAGGGAAATACTCTGATTGACATGACTTTCGATCGATTTCTTTCTGCATTTGAACTTAAAGTCCGAGATGTAGGCCCGGACAGTTTCATCCCTTACATAAAAGACACCGTTCGGGATTTTTATCAGTATCCGGTCGGGAAGATTATTCAGCGAGATAAAGCTCAAAAATATCGCAATGATTTGTGTAATGCCTTCAGAAGTCAGTATATTTATTGTTGCAGCTGCGTCCGGAGCAGAATATATCAATTCGTTAGAGTTGCTCAATGAGAAATTCAGCAGGTCACCGCATACCATGAAAGCATAATTTATAAAAGCTATCAGAAAAGCCTTGGGTTTGCTTTTCATCCAGCCCTTTGAGATAAAGCCGTACATCACGATTATTGCAATCTCGGTCAGAAGGGTCCTCAGATTGGCAGAGGAGGTCTTGTAAAAATATGGATTGATAATTGAGGTTGCAAGGCAACAAAGTACACCCGGAAGCGGACCTGATGTTCCGGCAGTAATGAAAGTGCCAAGATCAAGCAGGACGTAATCCGGTGTGGGAAAACGCAGAAGTCCTACAAAGGCGTTGATTATAAAGCCCGGAATTATCTCTAAAACGGTATAGGTTATCCTTAATGCACTGTTGCTGTTAAATCTCTTGAACTCATCGATCAGACTGTTGTTCATTGAAACACCTCTGTGGAAGGAAAAGGTTTAAAACTTCTTTTTGACTTTAACATCATATTTATATCGGATGATTTGATAAGAAATATAATAGAAAAATCTTATGAATTTTTTTATGTAAATTTCTCAATATATTGAAAAATCCCTTAAATTGTGGTAAATTTAAAAAAGTATTTGAAAAAATACAGTATGTTGTAAAGAGTTTTCAGGGGAAAATTGAAAAATGAGGGAAAGTTTTTTTAAGGTGCAGCAATATTTAGGGGCGCACACACGTAAACTAATGTGTTCCATTGTTTTGGGTGCGATTTTTGTCTGCAGCGCAAGCTTCTGTTCCATAGATTCGGGAACGGTTACCCAGGATGCGGTTGCATCAGGTCAGGTATATCTTGAAACCGATGAGGGAATGGTTACGATAGACCGCATGGAGAGCGGCGACGATACAGCTGACGATATCGAAATAATAGATGAGGATGATGAACTGTCCGTATCCGCGAATGATCTTGTTGCATTTGATGATATAGAATATCAGGAAAAAGCTTCCGATGACGGTGCGAATTTTGCTGTGGCTGAGGATACCGTTATCGTTGATGAAAACGGCAATCTTGAAGAGGCGACCTACGAGGATGACTGGGCGCTTATGCTTATAAATAAGGAGCATCATATACCGGAGGATTATGATTTCGAGGTTGCGACCATCAAGGGAGCTGTAAGGTCTGATGTGCGGATTGTGCCTTATGTAAAGGATCTTATACAGGCGGCGGCTGATGACGGCGTACAGCTTTATATCTGTTCACCCTACAGGGATTTAGACAAGCAGGAACAGCTTTTTGAAAAGAAGGTTCGCTTTTACATAAAGCAGGGCTACAATGAAACTGATGCCTACGACCTTGCTTCGCAGACGGTAGCGATTCCGGGAACGAGCGAACATCAGGTAGGGCTTGCCTTTGACTTCATCATGGAGGATTATCAGCAGCTTGACGAAGGCTTTGAAAATACAAGGGGCGGCAGATGGCTTAAGGAGAATGCGGCTGACTATGGCTTCATACTTCGTTATCCCAAGGGTAAGGAAGACATTACGAAGATCATCTATGAGCCCTGGCATTACCGCTATGTAGGAGTCGAGGCTGCGAAGGAGATTATGTCAAGGGGCATAACCTTAGAAGAATATGATAAGGAAATAGGTTTGGCAGATTAAATGAATCATATGTATGAATTATTAACAACGGACGGTCGTGCGCGGCGTGGAAGGCTCACGACCGTTCATGGTGTCGCGGAAACACCGGTTTTTATGAATGTCGGAACTGTTGCGGCAATAAAGGGCGGTGTTTCAACGGAAGACCTTGAAGGCATCGGGACGCAGATAGAGCTTTCAAATACCTATCATCTGCACGTCCGGACCGGTGATGAGACGATAAAGAAGCTCGGCGGACTTCATAAGTTTATGTCCTGGAAGAAGCCGATACTTACGGACTCGGGCGGCTTTCAGGTCTTTTCACTTTCCGACCTGAGAAAGATAAAAGAAGAGGGCGTGACCTTCCGTTCACATATCGACGGCAGGAAAATCTTCATGGGACCGGAAGAGAGCATGAGGATACAGTCAAATCTTGCTTCGACGATAGCGATGGCTTTTGATGAGTGTCCGAATGCGAAGGCTTCGAGGGAATATGTTGCGCCGTCGGTGGAGAGAACCACCCGCTGGCTTAAACGCTGCAAGGATGAAATGCAGCGGCTTAACTCGCTCGAAGATACCATAAATAAAGACCAGATGCTTTTTGGAATAAATCAGGGTGCGATTTTTGACGATATTCGAATAGAACACGCTGAAGCCATAAGGGAAATGAACCTTGACGGTTACGCGGTCGGAGGTCTTGCGGTTGGAGAGACGCATGAGGAGATGTATCATGTCCTCGATGTGACGGTTCCGCATCTGCCTCAGGATAAGCCTATATATCTAATGGGTGTCGGAACGCCTGAAAATATTATAGAAAGCGTTTACAGGGGAATAGATTTCTTTGACTGTGTATATCCTTCAAGAAATGGTCGTCATGGTCATGTTTATACGCATTTTGGAAAGCTCAATCTTTTCAATGCAAAATATGAATTTGACGAAAGACCTATCGAGGAGGGCTGTCAATGTCCCGCCTGCAGGCGTTATTCGAGGGCTTATATACGGCATCTCATGAAGGCCAAGGAAATGCTTGGAATGCGTCTCTGTGTACTTCACAATCTTTATTTCTACAATCACATGATGGAAGAGATAAGGGAAGCAATCGACGCACATGATTATGAGAATTTCCGTAAAGAATTTCTGGATAATATTAAACAGGAAGAAGGATAAAGGATTAAAAATTTCCTCTTGTTTAGTTTATTATATTTGTGTATTATAGTGAAAGACAAAAGTTTTGGGAATCGGTGACTTTTGACGAATGCTTTATTTAAGGAGAGATTGGAATGAATTTACTTTTAACAGGTGCAGTTGCAGGTCAGAGCAGCATCATCATGGTAGTTGCTTATGTTGTTATCATCGCGGCTTTCTTTTATTTTGCAATGGTTCGTCCTCAGAAGAAAGAAAGACAGCGCATGCAGGCTCTTTATGAGTCACTTGCTGTAGGTGACAGTGTTCTTACAAGCAGTGGTTTTTACGGCGTTATCATCGATATCTCTGATGATACTGTTATTGTTGAGTTTGGAAATAACAAGAACTGCAGAATCCCTATGCAGAAGGCTGCTATCTCACAGGTTGAGAAGGCAGACGATGTTGATAAGAAGGACTGATTAATAAAATGATGCTTTTTTTGCGCGCTTTTCGAAAGGACAAGCGCGCTTTTTCATAAGCGGATGTCTTTATTTTTTTACAGCATTAAAGTGCGATTGAAGAGGAGGATTAGCTGATGGGTTTTAAGATAGGCTGCATTCCGGGTGACGGAATCGGACCGGAAATAGTAAGGGAGGCCCGCAAGGTTCTTGATGCGGTTGGAAAGAAATACGGGCATGAGTTTGAATTTACGGAAATTGACATGGGTGGCTGCTCCATTGATAAATACGGAGTACCACTGACGGATGAAGCAATTGAAAAGGCAAAAGCCTCGGATGCCGTACTTATGGGCTCCATCGGCGGAAACACGTCGACCTCTCCCTGGTATAAGCTGCCGCCGGAGAAAAGACCGGAGGCGGGACTTTTGAAGATCAGAAAGTCGCTTGGACTGTTTGCAAACCTTAGACCTTCCTATCTTTATGAAGAGCTTAAGGATGCCTGCCCTTTAAGAGCTGAGGTTGCCGAAGCGGGCTTTGATATGCTTATCATGAGAGAGCTTACGGGCGGACTTTATTTTGGCGAGAGATACACGAAAGAGGTTGACGGAGTCATGACAGCCGTTGACACCCTTTCCTATAACGAAAATGAGATAAGACGTATAGCAGTAAAGGCTTTCGAAATAGCAGGAAAAAGAAGAAAGAAGGTCATTTCCATAGACAAGGCAAATGTCCTTGACTCATCAAGGCTTTGGAGAAAGGTTGTAAACGAGGTCGCTGAAAACTATCCCGATATCGAGCTTGAGCATATGCTTGTAGATAATGCGGCGATGCAGCTTGTGAAAAATCCGGCTCAGTTTGACGTGGTTCTTACCGAGAATATGTTTGGGGATATTTTATCGGACGAGGCAGCGGAAATAAGCGGTTCGATAGGTATGCTTTCAAGTGCTTCCCTGAACGAAACGAAGTTCGGACTTTATGAGCCGTCAGGCGGCTCTGCACCTGATATCGCAGGAAAGAATATTGCCAACCCCATCGCAACGATACTCTCAGCCGCAATGATGCTGAGATTTACCTTCGACCTCGACAAAGAAGCCGATGCAATCGAAAATGCCGTTAGAGAAGTCCTGAAAGCCGGCATCAGAACCGGTGATATAATGTCGGACGGCTGTAGGAGAGTGTCAACTTCTGAAATGGGTGATGAAATCGTTAATCGTATATAAGGTGTTTACAAGGTGACGTCGTAGATAATGAACAATCCCCCCGCTTTGGACTTGTTAATTATCTACAACTGACAAGGCTTAAGACAATAACGTCACCATTGAAAAAACAGGAGGAACTAAAAATGCGTAGTGATAACGTAAAGAAGGGTGTTCAGGCTGCACCCGCAAGAAGTCTCTTTAATGCTTTGGGATTTACAAGAGAAGAAATGGCAAAGCCCATGATAGGTATTGTAAGCTCCTATAACGAGATAGTACCCGGACACATGAATATAGATAAAATCGTCGAGGCTGTAAAACTCGGAGTGGCAGAGGCGGG
>CAJOPI010000444.1 GCA_905236275.1 uncultured Lachnospiraceae bacterium
ATTCGTAAGAGAGAGCATTATGAGAAGCCAAGCGTAAGACGTAAGAAGAAGTCTGAGGCTGCTCGTAAACGTAAATACAACTAAAAAAGAAAGCCCTGACGTTATCGTCAGGGCTGTTTTTCGTTAAAGTGTTGTTCAAAACAGGTGTGGGATGTTGAATAAAAAAGATGCAATAATTCCGGCTGCGGTACTTATAACTGCAGCCTTGATTTTTATAATAATGAAAATAATTGCCGGAAACGGCGGTGCAAGAGTGAAAGTTACCGTTGACGGCGAAGAATACGGGATATATCAGCTTTCCAAAGATGCGGAGTATGAGATAGAAGGTTACGGATACATTACGGACAAGCTGAAGATAAAAGACGGAAAAGCCTATATGAAGGAAGCGGCGTGTCCGGACAAGCTCTGTGTACATATGGGAAAGATAAGCAAAAACGGAGAGATAATAGTCTGTCTGCCGGCAAGAATCGTTGTTGAGGTGGTAGAGAAGGGGGATGAAGGCTATGACGCGGTCGCAAACTGAAAAATTAACGCTTTGCGCGGTATTTACGGCACTTGCGATGATACTGTCCTATGTGGAGAGCCTTGTGCCCTATTTTTTTGCGGTTCCCGGAATGAAGCTTGGACTTACCAATCTCGTAGTTGTCTATGCACTTTACCTTTTTGGCAATAAAGAAGCTTTTATAATAAATGTCATAAGGATAGTCCTTGTGGGATTTATGTTTGGAAATGCTTTCAGCATCGTCTACAGCCTCGCGGGAGGTGTGCTGAGCTTCGCGGCAATGTCTGTCATGAAAAGAAGCGGCAAATTCTCCATGATGGGAGTCAGCATGGCAGGCGGCGTATTTCACAATATAGGACAGATAATTGTTGCAATAATAGTCCTGAAAAGCTTTTCGATAAGCTGGTATCTGCCGCCGTTGATGATAAGCGGTCTTGTGACAGGTTTCCTGATAGGTATAGTTTCTTTCGAAACATTAAAGAGAACGAAAGTCTTGTTTGGAGCGAAAAAATGATAGGATTTCTAAGGGGTAAGATCGCAGGATGCGATGAGAAAATGCTTCTGCTCGATGTGGGCGGAGTAGGCTATGAGGTGAATATACCGCTCGGTATGGCATCGGAGCTTCCGCCGATAGGGGAAGAGGCGAAGGTATATACATACCTTTCGGTAAAGGATGATTCGTTCAGCCTTTTTGGTTTTTTAAGCCATGACGACCTTGAAGTCTTCAAGCTGCTTATAGCTGTAAGCGGCATAGGACCTAAGGGGGCACAGTCGATACTTGCGACACTTAGTGCCGATGACCTGAGATTTGCAATACTTTCAGGGGATTCAAAGGCAATAGCGAAGGCACCGGGAATTGGCGCAAAAACCGCACAGAGAGTGATAATTGACCTGAAGGACAAGCTCTCACTCGAAGAGACCTTTGAGCATGCATTTAATGAGACTGACGGCAAAAGGGCGACAGCGGAGACTGATAACGGCGCAAGGGATGAAGCTGTGGAAGCACTTGTTGCACTGGGCTATTCCTCGACTGATGCCTACAGGGCGGTAAGGGCTGCCGATGATGGAAGCGGAATGGATTCGAATGCGCTTCTGAAAGCTGCATTGAAGCATATTTGATAAAGGACGGACTATGGAGAGGCGAGTCATAGAGACCAGAATTACCGAAGATGATGTAAAGATAGAGGGTTCGCTGCGCCCGAAAAATCTTGAGGAATATATTGGTCAGGCGAAAATCAAGGATACACTTAAAATATATATTGATGCAGCTAAAAAACGTAAGGAAGCACTTGACCACGTGCTTTTTTACGGACCTCCGGGACTTGGAAAAACAACTCTTGCAGGTGTCATTGCAAAACAAATGGGAGTTGAGATAAAAATAACATCTGCACCTGCTCTTGAAAGACCTCGCGATATTATCGGAATTTTAATGTCTTTGAAAAGCGGAGATATTCTTTTTATAGACGAAATTCACAGGCTTAATAAAGTCGCGGAAGAGATTTTATATCCTGCAATG
>CAJOPI010000445.1 GCA_905236275.1 uncultured Lachnospiraceae bacterium
ACGAGAATGCGAATATGGGGGAGGATTGTGGGAGTGCGAAGCACGAAACAATCCGTAGGAATCATTTTGCACTATAGTCATTTATTTCAATAATAAAAACAGCAGCCGGTATCGTATTCGATACCGGCTGTATTAGAAAAAAGAGGATACATTATGGCTAATTCTAATACTATAAAGACGCGCGGATTGTCCGGCGGTGAAAAGGGGTACGCAATTCTTATAGGTCTTGTAATAGCATCATGGCTTATTTTCAAGATTCTTACCCCGAATAATTTCGGTTCTTTCAGCAATATTTTAAGCTATTTTCAGGCAAGCCTTATTGCAACGGTCGGTGCCTGCGGTTTCTATTTTGTAATGGTTACGGGAATGTTCGACTTTTCCATCGGAGCAAATATCATGCTGTCCGCAATAGTCGGATGTGTATTTGCCAACAGATTTGGACTTGGATATTTTGGATTGATTTTCGGATGTGTTCTTACGGGAACTATAGTTGGACTGCTTAATGGATTCTTCTATGTAAAGCTCAGGATTCCGTCGATGATAGTTACAACGGGACTTGCCCTGATTTACGAGTCAATTGCCAACTATATGGCAGGAGGTATCGAGCAGACACTTCCTTCGGATCTGAGAATGTTTGGAACAATGCCGGGCGATATCATTCTGGCAATAGTTGCCTGCTTTATCGCTTACATTCTCTTAAATTATACTAAACTCGGAACTTATACCTATGCCATCGGTTCAAACGAATTCGTGGCAAAAAATATGGGTATTAATGTAAATAATTACAAGCGTCTTGCATTCCTTACAAGCGGTGCCTTCTTCGGCATAATGGCAATTCTTACCATAAGCTACGGCTCCTCGATGGTTGCCGTTACTGGTATGGCATCCATGAGCCGGAATTTCGTACCTACGATGGGATGCTTCTTTGGAATGGCTTTCAGAAAATATGGTATTCCGCTTCAGGCGATAATTATTGGAGAATTTGTAATTAACGTTATCTTCTTTGGATTTATCGCGCTTGGAGCACCTACCGCCATTCAGGACGTTATAACGGGCTTTGCGCTCCTTATTATAATTACCCTTACAACAAAGGTTCGCAAAGGAGATATAGTAAAATGAGTGAAATCAGACTTGAAGTTAAAAATATCAGCAAGAACTTCGGTATCACGAAGGCCCTGCAAAATGTTTCTTTTAACGTAAATAAAGGCGAGGTTCATGCGCTCATCGGTGAGAACGGCTCCGGTAAATCCACCCTCACAAATATGCTTACGGGAATTTATACTCTGGAGTCCGGAACCTTTATACTTGACGGTAAAGAGGTTCACCCGAAAAATCAGGTTGAGGCGAATGAGGAAGGCATCTCCATCATCGTACAGGAGCTGGGTACACTCTCGGGACTGACGGTTGCGGAAAATATTTTCCTGGGTCATGAGGACCGTTTCGTTAAATTTGGCATCAAGAATACGAAAGCCATGAACCGCGAGGCGAATGAGCTCCTAAAGAAATACGGCTTTGACAGGATAAAGGCTTCCGACATGATTGACATTTATAATTTCGAGGACAGAAAGCTTGTCGAGATAGTCAAGGCTACCTATTTCAATCCGAAAATAGTCGTTATTGACGAGACCACGACGGCACTTTCGCAGGAAGGTCGTGAAGAGCTTTACAAGCACATGGAGCGCATAAGGAAAGAAGGGAATACGGTTATCTTTATTTCCCATGATCTGCCGGAAATTCTTGAAAAATCCGACACGATCTCAATTCTTCGCGATGGCATTTATATCGATACGGTAAAGAGTGCAGATGTTACGGAAGATGACTTAAAGAAGCTCATGGTCGGTCGTGAGGTTACGGGTGATTACTACAGGTCGGATTATGGTGAAAAGGTATCTGATGAGGTGGTTCTTTCCGTTAAAAACGTATCTGTTCCCGGGCTTATCAAGGATGTCAGCTTTGACCTTCACAAGGGCGAGATTTTAGGCTTCGGAGGACTTTCGGAGTCGGGCATGCACGAGATAGGAAAGGCAATTTTCGGTGCTTCCTACGACAGAACAGGAACGGTAACTCTGGCGGACGGAACCGAGATCAACAGTATTCCTTCCGCGATTAAGCACAGTATTGCCTATACTTCGAAGGACAGGGACAACGAGTCTGTTGTCATGAACCAGAGCATCGGTGACAATATCTGTCTTCCTTCTCTTGATAATCTCTGCGCTTTCGGAAAGATTCTGAGCGGAAAGAAGATGAAGGATTTTTCGAATAAGTTTTCTAAGGAAATGTCCGTTAAAATGGTCGACACGAACCAGTTCGTATCGGAGCTTTCCGGTGGTAACAAGCAGAAGGTAGTGCTTGCACGCTGGATTGGAAAGGACTCTGATATCGTAGTGCTGGACAGTCCGACGCGAGGAATCGATATCAAGGTTAAGCAGGATATTTACCAGCTTATGGACAGAATGAGAAAGAGCGGAAAATCCATCATAATGATTTCCGAAGAGCTGATGGAGCTTATCGGTATGTGCGACCGTATCATCATCATGAAAGACGGAATGACGAGCGGCTCACTTGACAGAAATAAAGACATCAATGAAAACAGCTTAATTGGTATGATGGTGTAACCCGTTGCAGAAATTAAATAATCCAATAAGGGACGCTCTCGCTGCGGGAAAAAACGCAGCAGTACTAATGCCGCAGAATACGCGGCATAAGGACTGGCGTTTTTTACGCCCCTCATTTGGAGTTATTGAATTTCTGCAACTCATCATAACAATTAAGGATTAATACTTACGATTTGGAGATAAATTATGGGAGAAAATACTAAAACTAATACAGCATCTAAGGATGCGGAGCTTGCGAGGCTTTCCAAAATAAATCTTGTGCGCTCCATACTTCCGGTAGTCGGACTGATTATCGTTTTTATACTTTTTAATATCCTGACAAATTGGAGAATGGTCGGAAATCTTCCACTTGTACTCTCACAGGTTTATGTGACGATGATAGCGGCAACCGGCGTTTTCTTCATAATGACAATGGGTGGTCTGGATTTCTCGCAGGGCTCGATTTTGGGAATTGCGTCAATCGTGGTCTGCTATTTGTCAAAAATCAGCCTGCCGCTGGCAATTATCGGCGGAATTGCAGCCGGTGCGGCAATAGGCGCACTCAATGGTTTCTTCTATGTTAAAAGGAAGATTGCGTCATTCATAGTTACGATATGTTCAATGTTCCTTTTCAGAGGATTTATAAAGTATCTTACGACGAATGCTCCGGTTGCGGGTTCAGCAAAGCTTATAAATTATGACAGTACAGCCCTGAAGCTTGGCTGCACGATAGCAGTACTGCTTATCGGCTTTATTGCTTTTAATTTTACTAAATTCGGTGTTTATTTGAAAGCAATCGGAGCAGGTGAAAAGGCAGCAATGTTCGCAGGTATCAGAACGGATAAAATGAAATTCTTAATCTACGTCCTTGCCGGTGCAATCACAGGATTCGCAGCATTTATCAACGTTATCAAGGTGGGCTCGGTAACGTCCTCTGGCGGAAACCAGCTCGAAACCCAGATACTTATCGCGCTTGTCCTTGGCGGTATGCCGATTTCCGGCGGAGCAAAGGTGCGCTTCCTTAATATCATTGTAGGTTCGCTTCTCTACATCGTGCTAAACAGCGGTCTTACAATGATGGGCTTCACGACGCAGATGATGCAGCTCATTCAGGGTATCGTCTTCCTTGTATTCGTGGCAGTATTCGCAGACAGACAGTCGTTACAGGTTATTAAGTAAAAAAATCGGGTGATGATAGTAATCGTCACCCGATTTTTTGTGTCGTTTCGTAGGATTATAAATCCTTACCGGTAAGGAGCTTATAAGCTTCCAAATATTTATCAATGGTCTTGTCGATGACATCCTGCGGCAGGTCATAATTGCTGTCGGGATTGGCTTTGAGCCAGTCGCGGACGAACTGCTTGTCGAAGGACGGCTGTGAATGACCACTTTCGTAGCCTTCTGACGGCCAGAAAC
>CAJOPI010000446.1 GCA_905236275.1 uncultured Lachnospiraceae bacterium
AGAGTTTGGGAATGAAGAAGAAGGCATGGAGGCACAGCCCGATTCCTTTGCGGTCAGGCAGTACCACAAGTACAAGCTGGCGGCTGGTGTGACAACATGTAATTAGTTTCTTGTATCGATTCAATACAAGTAGCAGAGATAGGGAATTTTCAGAGGTATCCCTTGAGACGAGGAACTAATTATGTGTTGTCTTTTTTTATGACAGGAAGGAGCTATATGGAAAAACAAAAGCAACGGCACACAGCGTTGTATGAAAGAACTAATCATGTAAGCAGTAGTCAAATCGAGCATAACAGTATTTCAGAACAGAAGGAATTGCTGACGGAATATGCCAAATCTCACAATTATTCCGAGATAAAACATTATTCGGATGTGGGAACTTCCGGCATCATGTTTAACAGACCGGCATTGAATGAATTGCTCAGAGAAGCCGAGAACGGAAATGTTGATACTGTTATCGTCAAGGACATTAGCAGAATTGGTAGGAGCACAGTGGATGTTTTGAGGATTGTAGCAGAACTGAAGAAAAATAATGTCAGAGTAATAACGGTTGTAGAAGGGTTTGACACATGCGCTCAGTCGTAGAAAGGAGTTTTATGAAACAGAAATATACCGCACTGTATGAGAGACTGAGCCACGATGATGAACTACAGGGTGAATCCAACAGTATCTCAAATCAGAAACAGCTTCTCATGGAGTATGCAGTATCACATGAACTTCCAAGTCCTAGGCATTTTGCAGATGATGGAATCTCGGGTACACGCTTTGACAGACCTGCATTTTTGTCGATGATGGAAGAAATAGAAAACGGAAATATTGGAACTGTCCTAATAAAAGACATGAGCCGACTTGGCAGAGATTATCTCAAGGTTGGGCAGATAGTCGAGATGTTCAGACAAAAGCAAGTCAGACTTATTGCGGTAAATGATGGAACGGACACCTTATATGGAGATGATGATTTTTTACCATTCAGAAATATCATGAATGAATGGTATGCGAAAGATACGAGTAAGAAGATAAGGTCAACTTTTAAGGCAAAAGGAGATTCCGGAAAGCATGTTGCGAGCTCTCCACCTTATGGATATGTAAAAGATCCACTGGATAAGAATCACTGGATTGTTGATGAAGAAGCTGCGGAAGTTGTGAGAAGAATATTTAATCTGACGCTTGATGGTTTTGGTCCTTTTCAGATTTCTAAAATATTAGAGTCAGAAAAGGTTGAGATACCGGCAATGCATCAGAAAAAACAAGGTTTAGGATTGTATCAGACAAGAGAACTTAAAAATCCATATCGGTGGTGGAGTGGAACTATTTCAAGTATTCTCACAAAAAAAGAATATTTAGGACATACTGTTAATTTTAAGACCCGAAAGCACTTTAAGGATAAAAAGAGCCATTATGTTCCTCAAAAATATTGGCAGATTTTTGAGAATACCCAAGAACCAATTATTGACGAGGAAACATTTAATAATGCTCAGAAATGTAGGAGTGGTATAAAGAGGTATCCTAACGGATGGGGAGAGCCACATCCTCTTGACGGGAAAATGTATTGCTTTGATTGTGGCGGAATAATGTATTGCCATAGAACAAGTAATGGAAAACGTGTTGCTCAGTATACGTGTTCAAAGTATGGTAAACAACCGGTGGGAACGCTTTGTAAGTCAGGGCATAGGATAAATGCATCTGTCGTAATAGAGTTATTGAGAGATACTCTCAGATACCTAAAAACACAGATTGAAGATGATCCGGAGCTTTTTATTGAGCAGATGACACAAGAGGAAAATCAGAATAAGGATGAGCAGAGTAAGAGAAAAAAATCAAGATTAAAGACTTGCGAGAAAAGAATAGCTGAACTTGAAAAGCTGTTATGTAAGATTTACGAAGATAATGCTTTGGGAAAACTGCCGGAAGAAAGATATGAGACATTATCGAATCAGTACGCAAAAGAGCAGAGTGAATTAAAAAAAGAGCGGGAACAGATTTTAAATTATCTTGATGAAATCGAAAAGGCAAAAGACGGAGGGAAGAAATTTGTAAATCTGATGGAAAGGTATAACAACTTTGATGACATAACACCTCTGATGGTAAATGAGTTTGTCGATAAAATCCTTGTTCATGAGAGAGACCGGAAGGGTTCTATACAGACAACGCAGACTATTGATATCTATTTCAATTTCATCGGTAATTACTGTATGCCTAAGGATGAGTTAACCGAAGAGGAGAAGGAGGAAATAGCCAAAATCAATGCAATAAAAGATAAAAGGCATGAAGAGTACCTAAAGCGTAAAGCAAGCGGAGCTCAGAAGAGATGGGAAAAACGTTATGAGACAAGGAGAAGAAAGAGGTATGACGAAAAGAAAGCACTGAATCCAAATCCTTATGAAATTCCGGCAGAGATTTATGATCAAGAGCACTATTCAAGTAATAGTGTTGTTGTAGCCAACTCTGTAAAGCCGGATTTTTAACAATTTCATACAGTAATTAGCGTATACGCAGTAATTGGAAAAGTGTTAATGGAGAAGATTTCATTAACACTTTTTTATTATGCGAAAACACAGTAATTACCGAGCAATTTATCACAAAAAATAATCAAGAAAAGGAGAATCAGACAATGAACAGAGAAATTGCAGAAAAAATAAAGTGCAGATATGACACGGATGCAGAAAAATACTGCTTTAACGAGAATTATAGCAATGATGAAAGGACTGTTTACACGAAAACGAGCAATCCAGATGAATGGCTCACCATTACTAAGCGTGATAAAGGTCATTACATGGCGACGAGGACTGATGGTACCGGAATTATCACTAACAGAGAGATTTATAAGTCAAGTGAAAAAGGCTTTGAATGCATACATGAAGAGAAACTTGCTCCAAAGCGTAAGAAAGTTTCCGTAAGGGAAAGACTTGAAATAAACAAGATAAGGTGCGGGCAGAAAAGGATTGGAAGGAATGTTGAAGTGGAAAATGTGAAATGACAAAATGTGTTTTTCCTCTCCTTCCTTCCCTTCTCTTTCCTTCCTTCTTCCCCTAAGAAAAAAGAGAAAAAGAAAGAACCAAAGAAAAAGAGAAAAAAGATATACCCTATTAACTAACTAATCTTATCCTATCTTTTCTCTTCTTTTCTTTTTATTCGAGTTCGATAATCGTGATTCTTGATTCACGACTATCGTGAATCAGCGAAAAATAAGGCTTTTCGCAGAAAGGAGTGAAATGAACAGATTAACAAAATACGAGCAGGAAACAATAATCAGTTTCAATGCCGGTGAACGGACTGCGACTTTATACACTTGTGATAATGCGGTTATGAGAAAACTTGATGCATTAGTTACCGAGTATCCCGAGATTTACAAGTGTATTAAGGAAACAGATATCAGCAAGACCTATTCAATGCCAAAACAGTGCGTTAATTATCGTAAGCCGAGAAGGATATCTGAGGAACGGAGAGAGCAGATAAGGGAACAGATGACAGCAATAAACAATAAACGTTTATGAATATTGATTTTGGAGGGTTAGCATGAGTGATGATGTAACTAATTATGGGTATGCGAGGGTTTCTACCCGAGATCAGAACGAGGACAGACAGATTATTGCCCTTAAAGAAATGGGAGTGCCGGAAAAAAATATATTTCTTGATAAGTTATCGGGGAAAGACTTTGATAGACCGCAGTACAAGAAAATGCTTAGAAAACTTAACAAGAATACGGTACTCTTCATAAAATCCATTGACCGGTTAGGACGTAGTTATAAGGACTTAAGCGAGCAGTGGAGAATAATCACGAAAGAGAAAGGATCAGATGTTGTAGTTATTGATATGCCTATCTTGGATACGAGAAAAGATAAGAATCTCGTTGG
>CAJOPI010000447.1 GCA_905236275.1 uncultured Lachnospiraceae bacterium
ATTCAGTTGTGTAATCTTCTTTACCAGCAAAACCGCTGGCTGATCTCTTTTATCTGCAGATATATCCCTCTCAAGCAATGGGCCTTCGACGATTCCCATTCTCCCGAATACCAGAAGTTCCGGGTCGATGAGCCCCCTCTCCTCGGATACGCGGGCTCTGCCCCTCAGGACTGGAAATGGAAGGACCTCCTTAAGTACTACCGCTGGAAGTACGGCAAAGATCTCCCGCCCGTGAAGCGCCGCTCTTCCTGTGACATCCCGGAAAACGTTTGCTGCCCCCGATGCGGTGCTCCCATGATCTACCTCTATAAGAACAACGGCAACAAAGGTCAGCTCCTTTGCAAGGTGTGCGGCGATCGTTTTTTTCCTGACGCTGATCCGATCGAAAAGCACATGGTATTCCGCTGTCCCTTCTGCGGCAACTCCCTCGTTCCGGTTAAAAACAGGAAGTTCTTCATCATCCACAAGTGTGTGAACAAGAAATGCTCTTACTATATGGACCGGATAAAGAAGATCCATCCCGATGATCCCGATAAACCGAAATACCTCTATAAGCTCCACTACATCTACCGGGAGTTTACCGTCGATTTCTTTAAGGTCGACCTGCGTTCTCTTCCTGACAACGCTTCTTCTTTGAAGTTCCGTACCTTCAACTCCCACATCATGGGGCTTTGCCTTACTATGCACGTCAATCTCGGCCTGTCCCTTCGGAAAACCTCCCAGGCGCTCAAGGATCTCTACGGGATCTCCATTTCTCACCAGCAGGTAGCCAACTATGCCAGAACAGCTGCCCTAATGGTCAAGCCCTTCGTAGATAACTATGATTACGATCGCTGCGGGACTTATGTCGGAGACGAAACCTACATCAAAGTAAAAGGGCAAAAGAGTTTCCTCTGGCTCATCATCGATGCTGTTTCCCGTTCCATCCTCGGTTACCGTGTCTCGGATAACCGGGGCGTTGGTCCCTGCATCCTCACCATGCGAATGGCCTTCCGGGGTCTTAAAAAGATTCCGGAAAATTTCCGCTTTATCGCTGACGGTTACAGCGCATATGTGTTGGCAGCCCAACAGTTCTTCCACGAATACGGAAAGGACTTTAAGTTCCACATCACGCAGGTCATCGGACTTACCAATGACGACGAAGTATCGAAAGAATTCCGTCCATTCAAACAGCTCATCGAACGCCTGAACCGCACGTATAAGGAAACGTACCGCGTCAAATGCGGATATGACAACTACGACGGTGCGAACTACAACGTCTCTCTCTGGGTGGCCTATTACAACTTCCTGCGCCCTCACAAAGAGAAAGGCTATCAGGTCCTGAATCAGATCGAAGCTCTTGAAAAAGCGAAATACATGCCTGCCAAATGGCAGCTTCTGATCTATCTCGGACAGCAGACCATCAAAAATCTTCAGCAGTCCGCATAGGAGCGGGGCCGTTGTCAAGTGGACCGTGGAATACCGGAGCGGCGCAGCCGCGAGGATATGCCGCGAAAGCCACTTGACAAAAGGCTCACGGAAAATGCTTTTTCTCCCGGTGAAGGACACCAAAGGTGGCCTTCGCCTTAATTGTGATATGCCTCTTTCCGGTACCACAACGTAAATCTGCAGTTTTCAATGTTCAATCAAGGGCCGGCGGAGCCGGGCTTCCTTTTTTCTGGTTTTCATGCGTCACTTGACGCTACCGTCGCCTCTAGGACGCATACGGACAATAGACAACCCTCGCAGAACTCCAGTCAGAATAATAATTGACTCCTTTTACCGTTTTATAGGTCCTGATACGATAATAAATATACCTGCCCGACATCAGTTCATACCTGCTGCCATAACGAGTCGTATAATAATCTCCGTTCTTCAGAAAAGCCCACGTATAATTTGTCTTCTTCCCTTTATACGAATGCGTTGCAGTCGGCCAGTAGAAGCTGCTGTTATTACTGATCTGTATCTCGTATCCGCTTACTCCTGCAGTACCAGTCCATCTTGCCATGAAAGCATAAGTCTTCCTGATCCCGGAACAGTACGGCCATTTATATGCGGTGAACTGATAGATGCTGCTGTTGTTTTTTGGCCTTATCTGAAAATAGCCTTTTACCGTGCCTTTATAGTTCCCTTTGCCTGTTACGATTACCGTCGCCTGTCCTACTTTTTTATTATTCCTGTACTTTAAGGTATAATCGCGGCCTCTCTTTAATGTAATGCTTTCATGCCCGTTACCGGGGTAGAATGTGACCGTAACCTTTGGCTTTTTAAATTTTCCATTATAAGTATAACTATAGGGACTGCAGCTCACATAGCATTTATTTTTTAATGAATACGATGTTTTTTTCGTTTTCGCGCTCTTCTTATTGCTCCACGAAGAATAATAGGTCGTCCCGTCCACAGTTTTATAAGTACGGAGCCTGACATAGTATTTTTTTCTCCCCTGCAGATAACGGATGGTTGTACTGGTCTTTCTGGGAGCGGCGACATTTACTGTCTGAACACCTTTTGAAAATGATGAACTCGTACTGTACTGGATCTGATAGCCCGATATCTGATCCGCCTGCTTCTTCCACCGGACTGTCAGCTTTCCCTTTCCGCTCTTAAGAGCGTTTAAGGCCGTCCCTTTCGGAAGGATCGTGAAGTATGCAAATGCGTCCCCATAATATTTTCCCTTCATGGTGACGCCTACCCAGTAACTGCCGGGATTTTTGCGCCCAGCGGAATAAGACACAGTATAATTTGACGGCGCAATTACCGCCCCGTTATTTTTGACCGTCACAGAAGGATTTTTGACCTTCCCGTCATAAACATACGAAGTATTGGACAAAATGACCGTCGGTGATATAGTGGTCCGGCCGGGATGAAGCCATGCGTCATCAAGAACCGAGTTTCCGTATTCTTTGGAAATATAATCCCACTGCTCATAACTTCCGGAATAATAAATATCGTCCAGACTGTAACATCTGTAAAATGCATATTCTCCAATATAGGTCACGCTTTCGGGTATGGTGACGCTTGTCATATCTTCGAGATATTCAAAAGCACATTCGCCTATGCTCGTGACCCCGCTTTTTATGACTACGGAAGAAACATAATAGTCTGCCTCCTCCCAGGGATTTTCGTAGTAATCATACATATCCCCCTGTCCGGAAATCGTCAGAATCCCCTGGTCTGTCAGTTCCCAGGTCAGATTGGTTCCGCAGCTGCCGAAATCGATTACGGAGCCGCCGTCAAGGATCTGCACGTTCGGAAGTACAATCTGCGTTTCCTCTTCGTTTCCGTTCGGTTCCTCAGACAGTGAATTGTCCTCAGCAGGAATTTCGTCCTGCCCGGATTTTTCTTCTTCCGTATCAGCCTCTGATGCTTCCCCCGAAGGCACTGAAGGATCCTGTGCATCCGGGGCCGCATCC
>CAJOPI010000448.1 GCA_905236275.1 uncultured Lachnospiraceae bacterium
ACGGATGTTCCGTCTGACGCTCGAAGGCAAAGGCCCGTATCAGATATGCAAGATATTTGAAAGCGAGGGAATAGAGACACCTGCCGCACATCAGAAAAAGCAAGGTCTTGGATTGTGGCAGAACAGAGAAATCAAGTATCCGTACAGATGGACAAGCTCGAATATCGCAGCTATGCTTTCAAAACCGGAATACTTGGGACACACGGTCAACTTCAAGACCAGAAAGCACTTCAGGGATAAAAAGAGCCATTACGTTGACAAGTCCGAGTGGCAAATATTCAAGAACACGCAGGAACCGATCATCGATCAAGAGACCTTTGATAACGTCCAGAGGATCCGGAGCAGAGTCAAAAGATATCCGGACGGGTGGGGAGAGGCGCATCCGCTGACAGGCATCCTGTATTGTGCCGATTGCGGTCATACGCTTTATGTTCACAGGGTAAATAACGGCAAAAGAGAAGCCTATTTCACTTGTGGCAGATACAACAAAGCCAAGGATACCGACAGATGCCTTACCCCGCATCGAGTTAAGGCTGATGATGTTATGGAGATCCTTTCAAAGACCATAAAGGCCATCATTGATTATGCCAACTTTGACAGAGAGGCGTTTGTCGCAGAAATTGAGGCCGTTGTCGGTGAGCAGAAAGAAGCAGACCACAGCGGAGCCAAGCTGGAAATCGAGGCTGCGGAGAAGCGCATTGATGAACTTGAAACTTTGATTATCAAGATTTACGAGGATCAGGCACTTGGTAAGCTTAATGCCGAGAGATACACGACTCTGTATAACCGCTATCAAGAAGAACAGAACGCACTCAAGCAGAGGGTGAGAGAACTGACGGTAACTATCGCGGATGAAAAGAAAGAGGTTCGGTCAGCAAGCAAATTCATCAAGCTCGTAGACAGATACGCAGACTTCACGGCACTTACCCCTGTAATGCTCAATGAATTCGTTGATAAGGTGGTTGTGCATGAGCGTGATCGTAAATACAGCACACAGACAACGCAGAAACTTGAAATCTATTTCAACTTCATCGGTGAATACAAACCGTCAACCATGAAGGAACCGGAGATGACCGAGGAAGAAAAGGCGGAGCTTGCAAGAAGAGAGGCCTTGAAGGATAAACGCCATGAGCAGTACATGATTCGCAAAGCCGAGGGCAGGGATGCCAATTACAACAAGCAGGTGGCAAGGCGCAGAGCACAGCAGCGTGAGGACAGGCGCAAGACCAGACGTTGGGAAGATATACAGGCGGGGATATATCATTACCTTGGAACAACGACAATTACCGCAAAAGAAGGAACAGAAGATGCCGAACCTATATTAGTGTCGGCAGACATACCGAGAGCATGAGTCCATACGATAACTACCGTATGAACTCAGCGTAAAAAGGCATCCAGAGAGATCAGAGCAGACACAGATCTCCGAGGGTGCCTTTTCGAGTATGCGGATTGTTTCTCTTCCCCTTTCCTTTCCCTTTCCTTCCTTTCCTCTTCCTTCTTCCCCCTCAGAAAGAAAAACGAAAAGAAAGAACCAAAGAAAAGATAAAAGAAAGATATACCCCTATTATCTTTTTTCTATCCATCGCATCCTATCCCATCCTCTTCGTTTCGTTCCGTCTCCCTCTTAGGGGAACACACGAAGGTGTTCCCCGACGGGAGACGGTAATACGCGCGCGTGCGCGAGAAAGGAGCCGAACAATGGCAATGAAACTGACACGTTATGAGCAGGAGACCATCATCAACTTTAACGCTGCAGAGAAAACCGCAGAGCTTTACACCAGAGATCCTGCCATTATAAGACAACTTGACTCGTTAGTTACCGAGTACCCCGATACCTTCAAGTGCATAGGAGAAACAGATATCGACAAGACCTATGTAATGCCAAAAACTGCCGTTACTTACCGTAAGCCGAGAAGGTTATCACCCGAACAAAGGGAAGCGGCCAGAGAACGAATCAATGCAGTAATTAACAAGTAACAGCCGATGCATTTTATAGTTGTTATGTCAACGATATTTATTGAATAATAATCGGATTTGTGGTATGATTTCTCATGGATTGTTGTGTGTAGAGATAATTACATTTGGCTTTTGAAAGGAGGCTTGCATATGGCTTTTACAGTTAGTGTAGGTGAAGCTGATTTTGCAGCTCTTCGCAAAGAAAATGCATACTATGTTGATAAAACAGAAATCATATATGAACTTGTCCATGATACCAACAACAAAGTGACATTGTTTACCAGACCCCGCAGGTTTGGTAAAACGCTTATGATGAGTATGATGGAGAATTTCTTCAGCATTAGAAAAGAAAGTGCAACCTTGTTTGAGGAACTTAATGTTTCAAAACATAGGCCTTTTTGCCGAGAATGGATGAACCAGTATCCGGTTTTGTTTATTTCTTTCAAAGATGTTGAAGCAGAAGAATTTACCGAGGCCTATGATATGTTAGGTGTTAGGCTGGCTGAAGTATGTAAAGATCTCTCAGATGCAATAGATACTGATGCTGTAGATAAAGATGACAGGGATGCATTTCGGAGGCTGAAATCTGAATCAGGAAGAAAATCTGATATTAAAAATTCCTTAAAAACGCTCATGCGCATGATGAGTGTTGTTTATGGTAAAAAGGTTATTCTACTAATCGACGAGTATGATGTTCCTCTCGCTAAGGCGAGTGAAAAGGATACAGCAAAGAATAGGTACTATTCCAAGATGCTTGATGTCATCAAGGGGATTATGAGTACCGCCCTTAAAGACAACGAGTTTCTTCAATTTGCCGTAATCACGGGATGCCTTCGTATTGCAAAAGAGAGCATTTTCACAGGTACTAATAATTTTGCATCATACTCGGTTTTAGATGCGGATTTTTCTGATTATTTCGGATTTTCCAGCGACGAGGTAGATGCAATTCTTGAAGCCGCAGATCGAACAGACAAGGCAGATATCATCAAGGAATGGTATGATGGCTATGTTTTTGGAGACAGCTATGTTTACTGCCCATGGGATGTCATAAACTATCTTTCGGCTTTGAAGAAGAGAAAGGATGCAAAACCCAAGAATTACTGGAAAAATACCAGTCATAACGGTATCTTACTGACATTTGTAAAGCGCACCGATTTTGATGTTGCAGGGAAATTTGAAAAGTTGTTAAATGGTGGGAATATTGTTCAGGCAATATCAGATGAATTGACCTATGATACTCTGCATTCAACGGAGGATAATCTTTGGAGTGTTCTTTTGATGACCGGATATATATCAAAGGCTGATCCTGACGAAGATGGAGATACTGTTTCGCTTAAGATACCCAATAAAGAGATTTCCTCTATTTTTCAGGATTCTGTCGTACGATATTTCACAGATACTGTAAATTGCGATACGATCAAAGAACTGATAGAGTCTCTATGGGAAAAGGATGAAAACGCAGCCAGCGAGGTACTGTCCGGTTTGCTATGGAATACGATCAGTTATAATGATTATCATGAAGATTATTACCATGCATTCCTTGCAGGTGTTTTTGTTGGAAGAGGATACGAGGTAGAATCCAATAAGGAAAAGGGACTTGGACGACCGGATATTCTACTTAAGGATAGAAGGAAGCGAAGGGCTATCATAATCGAATCAAAGAAGTCAAAAAAGAAAGCGGATCTTGGGAAAGATTGTGATAAAGCAATAAAGCAGATCATTGATGAAAAATATGCTGAGGGGCTTGAAGGGTATGAGCTGATACTATGTTATGGAGTGTCATTCTTTCAAAAGCAGGCTATGGTGAAACTGGGTAAATGACGGAGGCGTGAAAGTGAAAAAACATCTATCATTATTTTTTTTAATTTTCCTTTGTGCTATGAGTTTAGCTGCTTGTGGCAAAGCTGAGGATCCTGGTAGCAAGACAGAAGTACACAGCGGTTCTGAAACTTCGGGTCCCACTAATAACAACCCAAGTAGCACTGTAGCAAATACCGGTGATGGAAAAGATTTCCCTTTGGGACTTATCCGTATATCCGATACCGGTGACGGGAAAATAGTATTTATCGTAGACACTGCTCTTATTGATGATGATTTAAGCGGTGTTGTTCAATGCAGTATAAATCTTGGTGAGTATTCCGTTAACTATAATTATGAAAATGAAACCTGCATCACATGCGGAATCTTTCAATCCTACGAAAAAGACGGAAAGCATTACAGCAAGCTTGTCATTAATGGAGATAATGAGTTTAAGGACGGAAAACTTATAATAACCTTCCCTGCCGATGAAGTATATGGATTGAGCGGTTTTTCATATGCAGGCGTTGACGGATCATTTTATGTTTACAGAGACAGTGATCATAGAATAAATCTTCCGTTCGCAGCTGCAGATATTCTTGTAAATGATGATACGGCGATCGCAGAGAGTAATCTGACCAATGATTATGGGATCGGATATAAGTCGTCATCATTCGATCTTCAGTATTTTACTCCCGCGACGGATGATTATATTATTACAGCTTGGGACAATACCGACTCGGAAGGAAACCCTACACAAAGGAATGCACTTTTTTCGTTTAACAGTACGGGCGATTGCGTTCAGTTTGTGGTTAGAATGGA
>CAJOPI010000449.1 GCA_905236275.1 uncultured Lachnospiraceae bacterium
GCTCATACGGGGGCGTGCATCAAAGCCATGTCCCCACCTTTGCGCAAGCGCAGGTGTGAACAGGCTTTTTGCACTGGAATCATAAATCTGTTATCTGAAAATATTCTACCACAATCAGTTATCAGTGACAAAGAATTATGCTATACTTAGAAGCGGCATTGTTACTCCCACGTAACCAGCAGCAAAGTGCCGGTTGCTGACTGAATTGCAACGCGGCATTGCCAGCTTAATGGAAGGACAAAAGAATGATAATAAAAAACGGGACTCTTGTTGACCCTGAGAGCGGAGTTTATGCGAAAAAAGACCTCGTTATCGAAGGGCAGAAGATAGTCAGACTTGACGAAAATATAAATCCAAATGAATATGCCGGAAGCGAACTTGTTGATGCGGACGGACTCACAGTTGCACCGGGCTTCGTTGATGTGCATACGCATTTCCGCGACCCCGGCTTTACGGTAAAAGAGGATATCCATAGCGGAGCTCTCGCAGCCGCTGCCGGCGGTTACTGCTCGGTAGTCTGCATGGCGAATACCTCGCCTGCCATTGACAATCCTGCCATATATAAGGAAATCAGTAAAAAAATGCAGGCAGAGGCGATAAATCTTTTTCAGGCTGCAACTGTGACTTTAGGGCGTGCAGGCAGGGAAACGGTTGATTTCGGGGGCTTAAAAGCTGCCGGAGTCCTTCTCTTTACTGACGACGGTTCACCCATAACGGACGAAACCGTCATCGAAAGCGCCATGAGGTCTGCCGCTTCATTAAATGCAGTCCTTTCCTTTCACGAGGAAAACCCTGCCTTTATCGGAACAAGCGGTGTAAATTCCGGCAAAGCCGCTGATGCCTTAGGATTAAAGGGTGCTGACAGAGAGGCAGAAATCTCAATGGTACGGCGTGACCTTGAGCTCGCCCTTAAATACGGCTGCAAAATCGATATCCAGCACGTCAGTGCAGCTGAGAGCGTCGAACTTATCCGCGAGGCAAAGAAAAATGACAGCAGGGGACTTATTCACGCAGAGGCGACGCCCAATCATTTTTCCCTGACAGAAGATGCCGTTTCGGAATATGGAACTTTAGCGAAAATAAATCCGCCGCTCAGGACAGAAAAGGACAGGCTCGCCATCATCGAAGGACTTTCAGACGGAACGATTGACCTTATCGCAACAGATCATGCGCCTCACACGGCGGCAGAAAAGGCAAGGGATTTTGCAGACGCACCCAGCGGCATCATCGGACTTGAAACCGCTTTTTCACTCGGACTTAAAAACCTCGTGCTCAGCGGTTATTTATCAATAACGGAACTTGTACGGCTCATGAGCTGCAACCCCGCGCGGCTCTTAGGCTTAAACGCAGGCAGCCTTGCAGTGGGTTCGCAGGCCGATATCGTGCTTCTCTCCCTTGATGACGAGACTCACTACAGTTCTTTTAAGAGCCGTTCCTCGAATACACCTTACCTTGATAAAACGCTGCCCGGACGGATTGCAGGCACGATATGCCGCGGCAGCTTTGTTTACAGGAGTTGAAATTTTATGATACGTTTTATAATAGTGGCGACGGCAGTGGTGCTCTATCTAATACTTTTGATACCGCTCGCGCTGGTCGCACTTATCATGGGACTTATAAGCCCGCACGCAAGGGATATGCTGGGCTATTATATAGTCAAGGTCGGCTTCAACGCCGCGCTTTTCCTTTCGGGCGTCAGGGCAACCGTCATAGGCTTCGACAAAATCCCGCGTGACAGCGCCGTTCTCTACGTCGGAAACCATAGAAGCTTCTATGATGTAATCTTTACAGGGGCAAAATTTTTCTCCCCCGGCGGCTATATCGCCAAGAAGGAGCTCGGAAACATACCGCTTCTCTCCTGGTGGATGGCTTATATCCACTGCAAATTCCTCGACCGGAGCGATATGAAGGCGGGACTTAAAATGGTTCTCGAAAGCGCGGAGGATATAAAAAACGGAATTTCCATGGTAATATTTCCGGAAGGTACGCGCAATAAAGGTGAAGAAGGAACTCTCCTTCCCTTCCGCAAGGGCAGCTTAAAAATCGCTGAAAAGGCCGGATGTCCGATAGTTCCGATAGCGATTTCAAATTCGCAGGAAATTTTCGAAGCACATTTTCCGAAGATAATAAGCACACATATCGTCGTGGAATACTGTGACCCCATATATACGAAGGAGCTTTCAAGGGAAGAACTGAAAGGGCTGAGTGACAGGGTCAGAGACACGATTTTGGATAAACTTAAGGAACATAAGGAAAAAAATATCTACTAAAATATATCATGTTGGAGGAAACAAAAATGAACTACAAGGTTTTACAAAACGGCAGCGATATCCGGGGTATTGCCATGGAGAACGAAAGCGGTGCGGTAAATTTAGGCGAAAATGAAGTACGCCATCTCGCAGCTGCTTTTGCGGAATGGCTGAAAAAAAGGACCGGGAAGGATTCGCTCAAAATCGCGGTCGGCAGGGACTCCCGACTCACCGGAGAGGCTTTTGTACACGCTTCCATCGAGGGTATGAATGCAAGGGGCGTTAAATGCTATGACTGCGCTCTTGCAAGCACTCCCGCCATGTTTATGACAACCGTAACAGAGGGCTACAATTTCGACGGAAGCATCATGATTACCGCGAGCCACCTGCCCTGGTACAGAAACGGCATGAAGTTCTTTACTCCTGCCGGCGGTCTTGAAAGCAGTGACATTAAGGAGCTTACGTCTATCGCTGAAAATCTCGAGCTTTCCGGAAGCTTTGATGCGTCCGCTGAAAAGCTTGACTTTATGGATGTTTACTCAAAGCATCTGCGTGATACCATCAAGAATGCCGTTAAAGCCGACGACTTCGAGCACCCGCTTGCAGGTCTTCATATTATAGTTGATGCAGGAAACGGCTGCGGCGGTTTCTACGTTTCGAAGGTACTTGAGCCCTTGGGCGCAAATACCGAGGGCAGCCAGTTCTTAGAGCCCGACGGACATTTTCCCAACCATATACCGAACCCTGAAAACAAAGAAGCTGCCGCTGCCATTGCCAAGGCAACACTTGACGCAAAGGCAGACCTCGGAATAATCTTTGACACTGACGTAGACAGGGCAGGTGCTATCCTTCCC
>CAJOPI010000450.1 GCA_905236275.1 uncultured Lachnospiraceae bacterium
GTGAAGGTACTGAGCAGTTACGGCTGCCATTAAAGGCAGCATACTAAAGACGAATGCAGGAGAGATTATTTAGGAAAAAATATATAAGAGCCCTCGGCGATTGAGAGCGAAATACACCCATCGCACAAACCTAAAGGTTTATACTCTGTGTATTTCGCGATTGCATCGAGCTGATTAAAAAGATTCTCTCCTGTGGTAAAGTAAAGGAGGGAAATTATAAATCGTCATGTATTTGTGCAGGAAAGCAAGTTGCATGATCTGAAAGGAAGGATAGATTACATATCGAATCCCAAGAGACAGGAACACTTATATGCGGTATATGATACTGCCGATATGACCTTCTGGAGAGAACTGGCAAATGAAAATGCTCGCATCTATAAAGAGAGTGGTACATCAGGGAAATGCATAGAAGGGAGAGAGCTTATAATTGCTCTGCCGGAACCACTTACTGAACTTAATCCGGAAAAACTACTTCGGGGAGTGGTGGAGGTATTCAAGGATAAATATGGAGTGGATTGTATAGCGGCTCTTCATCATAACAAAAAAATGACTAATTATCATGTTCATCTGATATTTTCAGAACGAAAGAGAAAAGACGTTGTCAATGAAAAGATTGCCAGCAGGAATATGTTTTATGATGAGAATGGTAAACATGTCCGGATTAAAAAAGAAATACTTGATACTGATGGGAATATCCGAAAGGGATGCTATATCATCAAAAAAGGTGAAGTATATGAACGTGATATTTTTTCTGCTAAGGATAAACAGTTTAAGAGCAAGGCTTTCCTTAAGGAAGCCAAGATTAATATGATGGATTATATCAATACTTTGCTTCCGAAAAGCTACCCTAAACTGACCTTGTATGATGATGAAGAAATATATCTGCCAATGAAGAAGATTGGAAAAAATAATCCGAAGGAGGCGGAGATAAAAGAATCAAACAATCACAGAAGTTCGTGGAATCAGATGGCAGACCAGGCACTTGTTGAAGGCGTTCCTATTGCGGATATAAAAAAGATTAGGCGTGAAAATGTGATGGATGAGGTAAGGAAATCTATTAAAGAGTATGGGAGAAATCCGAGTAGATTTAATGCGATTCTTATAAGAGCCATGCAGCGTCTTAAATATGTAAGGAATAGGTTTAGGGATGAAATAAATAGTGCTGGTTCGGAGCTTAAAGATGATTTATTATCGGTTAATGAAAACAGATTGGAAATGCAGAAGCCTTTAACACCTGAGAAACCGGTGGAACCGGAACTTTCCAAAAAATTCAATAAATACTATGCAGTTCATAAAAAACTTGAAGATACCGATAAGAAAATACAAAAAAATGAGAAGAAAGTAGAGGATTTAAAAAAGGAAATGTCCAACTGCAAGGGACTGTTCAAGAGAAAAAAGATTGACAATCTTGCAGGAGAAATCGCGGATGAGTATGTGAAGATGTCTAAGCAAAGAGCATTGCTTGGCAGGATTGCAGTTAAGGCAGGCTTTGGCTCGGTGGAAGAATTCTATAAAAAATATGAAGCATCAAAGTCAAGTCATAATGAGTATATAAAAACGTTGAAAGAATGGGAAAATAAATATGGTAAAACAGATGATGCAAAAGCTAAAAATAAGCCAGCAAAGATAGTACAGGTGACGGATATAAAATCACCGGAACAAAGAGAATCGTTAATAGGTAGGCCTAATAAAAAGAAAGAGATCGTCAATGCAAATAAGGAGCATGCAATACCGCAAAATAAAAGAGATAGAGGTATTGGGCTGTAATGATAAAGGATGGAATATATGATGGAACTTGAATATGTGAAGGTTGGGGATTATTTATATCCGGCACTTGAGGTGAATTCTGAACCGGAAGAGCCACTAACAAAGTACGGTCTTATGAGGGAGAATTTCCTTAAGGAACATCGCAGAGGAACTTATACCGGGATGATGCTTGAGGGAGAGCTTAAAGAACACTGTCTTAAGATACAGAAGCAGGCAGAAGAAAGAATGGAGGTACTTGTGGAGCAGATGATGAGAGCTGAAGGAGTTGATGAGCAGATGAAAGCCGAAGATCAGATGCGCTGGGTTAGGTTGATGAATGGAATTCGTGATAGAGCGGAGGAGATTGTGAGGAATGAGATTATATTTGTATAAGAATTCAATAGTGGTATGCTGAAAAATATAGATTAAAACTGAATACAAAGGTATCGAATGGTCTCAAATATGTTATGATATGAGTAGCATGGTTTGAGACCATTCTATTTGAATATAAGGGTAAGAGGTGGAAAATACTATGGCTGCAATTCATGACTTGATAAATCGTGTTCAAGATGAAGACTTAAGAAAGAGACTCGAAGAGGAAATTGAAAAAATATCCAAACACAAAAAGTTTGGGTTAGTTTTTGAGGAACATAGGCCAGAGTGTACTCCACTTTACGATATACCAGTGACAGTGGGAAAAAAAGTTGCTTTAAAATCAGGTCATGTAGATGACCTTTTTGTGGTGCAATCTATTAAGGAGAATAGTGCGGTATGCGTGAATATAGCTACTGAAGAGAAAAGAGAGATAAAAATAGAGGAATTGGTTGTTTCGGCAGAATTTGGAGAGCCAATTTATCCGTATCTAAAGCCTGTAGATTCTGTTTGCAATGCACCGGATAGTGATTTATGGCATACGTTGATTGAAGCAGATAATTATCATGCTCTACAGTTATTAGAATACCTCTATGCTGGAAAGGTTGATTGCATATATATTGATCCACCATATAATACTGGACAGGATGAATGGAAGTATAATGATGTTTTCGTAGATTCGTCTGATAAATGGGCACATAGTAAGTGGTTATCTTTCATGAAAAAAAGACTTTTGATAGCAAAGAAACTTCTATCACATAATGGAAAGCTAGTAATAAGCATAGGCTATCAAGAGTTAAATAGACTTTGCTTACTATGTGAAGAAATATTCAGTGACAGACAAATTGTCCCAGTTACAGTTCAGACTTCTGGAGGAAAGCCATCAGGAGGATTTAACTATCTTCAAGAATATTTGGTGTTTGTTGTAAGCAAATCTTTTAGGGGTAATCCGACAAATTTTGCTGGAGGAAAAAAAAATTCACCATTTCATGCAATGACGCTTGCTTCTTTTAATCAAGAGCAACGACCCAATCAAGTTTATCCTATTTATATTGAAAAGGAAACAGGAAAAATTAAAGGTGTTGGAAAATCGTTACAGAAGCGAATTGATGAAGGAACATATTGTGGAGCGAAATCTGATTTTGTTTATGATTTTTCTGAAGCTCCGAATGGAACTGTTGCTATTTGGCCAATTAGCAATAAAGGAGCACAATGTGTATGGCGTCTAATTCCATCTCGCTTTATGGAGGATTACCAAAAAGGATATATAAAAGTTAAAAGACAAAAAAGTAAGAAGAATCCTAATGCCTTTTCAGTCCAGTTCTTAGCTGAAGGTATAATTAAAAAGATAAACAACAATAAATTAATTCCAATAGGGCGAGAAGATGTAAATGGAACTTATATTTTAGAAAAATATGAAAGTGAAGGGATTGATATTCCAACGATATGGACTGAAAAAGAGTTTTACACGACTAAGGGTACAGATCAAATACAGCAGATTTTTGGGAGAAAAGAATTCCAGTATCCTAAATCGCTATTTCTTTTGGAAGAGATACTTAGAGCTTGTACAAAGAAAAATTCTGTGGTTTTGGACTTCTTTGCTGGTAGTGGAACTACTTTAAATGCAATTAATTTGCTTAATGCACAAGATAATGGGCATAGGCAATGCATCATGGTAACAAATAATGAAGTATCAAAAAATCAGACAGAAGTTTTCAAAAGAAAGGGTATTCCTTATAGAAGCGAAGAATGGGAAAGTAAGGGAATATGCAGGTCTATTACATGGCCTCGAACTGTTTGTGCAATCGAGGGGCGCGATGTAAATGGTAATTCTTTAGAAGGCAATTATTCGGATGAGCTTCCTATGGCAGATGGATTTGAAGCTAATGTTGAATATTTCAGATTAGGATTCCTTGATAAAACGGCTGTAGCACTTGGCATGCAGTTAAGGGAATTAATGCCTGTTCTCTGGATGAAAGCAGGAGCCATTGGAAAATTACCAGTTTTTGAGGGAGATATACCAGCATATATGATATGGCCAGAAAACAAAATGGCTATTTTGACTAATGAAGCAGCGTTTGCAAAATTTGCAATGGAAA
>CAJOPI010000451.1 GCA_905236275.1 uncultured Lachnospiraceae bacterium
CCTGTTCTTTGTTAAAACTTCCTAATAATTGTACTCTCATGATTTTTCCTCCTTTTGACAATACCGGAGGATTAAGATAGTATAGAAGTGTAGGAAATATACTATATTAATCCTCTTTTATAGAGGGGATGAATAATTGGATGGGTAGCAGCCCGTCCTTTTATTTTTGGTATTTTTTAAATACCTCTTCAATCCCTTCTCTTACAACATCTGATTTCGTTTTACCTGTCAGCTTTACACATTTGTTTAACATGGTGAGTTCCTCTTGTGTAAGCTTAACTTTTAATTGGTTTGTTGCAGGATCTACAGGATTGTGTTTTCCTTTTATACCTGCCATAATTGCTCCTTTCTCTTGTGTACACATCATATCATCATGGGTACACATTTGTCAAGAAATAATTTCTACACTTTTGTTTTGTTATCAATTCTCCTTTGAATAATCATAATTGATATACTCTTCCAATTCTTTCTGTGTCATGAGTTTTGCAATTTTATCAATCTTTTTTATATTTCTTTCTGTATACTTGATTTCATTTTTGATGTACTCATTTTCTCTCCATGGAGTTGAGTCTTCTTCATTTCCATAATCAGTATCCCATTGCATGTATTCTTCGCCATTCATAGGGCTGCTATTATCCCAATCTGTAAATGCGTATTTAATCGTAACTGGATAGTTTCCTTTTTTGTCACTAGTAGCATAATCAACAATCATATCAACCATCAGTTTTCCATCGTTATTGTCATCATGAAATAATAAGTTCCATCCATAGTCTGGATCTTTACAATCAGCTACAATATCTCTTGAAAGAACAACGTCCTTATAATCGAAGTTGACTTCCATTATTCTTGGTATTTTCTCGCTGTCATATGAAAATAAGCTTTCAGGATAATCGCTCATTCCTTGAAGCCATTCAAGTAAGCCTCTTGCTCTACTAATCATTCTTGTACCATAGTTCCATTGGAAATATCTACCAATGATAAACTTGGTGCCATCCTTTCTGTTCACTCTAAAATAGATTTGACTTCTCTGTCCCATATTATTGTTTCCTTTCAGTGTTTTTTAAATACTACAGAATCATTTTTCTTCATGTGAAAGCAATGAGTTCCTGGACAAGTATCGCAATGACCAGGACACTCGTATGCAAACTCAGGAATATCTTCATTCCCTTTGTCAAAGTCAACATAGCTAGTTGGTAAATGATGTGGGTTGTCTACTTTCCATTCCCCCCAATTACTCAAACAAATCACTAAATTACTTGGCTTTTTGTGATGCTGCAAGTAATTATTTACTAATTCATATTTCTTGGTAAAACAAAGGAAATGCGTTCTTTTATGTTTTCTTGCTAATTTACTCATCAGCTCAAGATACTGTTCATCTACTATATCTCCAGATGAGTGCCACCTGAAATACTTATAAGGTATCATGTCAAGTTCTTCACTCAGCATGTTAAAAAACTTCTGTGGATTTGCCTTATATAACTCATACTTTTTAATATGCGATGCCCTTACATTGTCGAATCTCAGATTGCCTTTGTTACAATAACATTCTTTTTTGCAAGGAGCGTCTTTCCGACAGCTGATAATGTATGGCATATTTAGCTGAGCAATCTTACCACCGAGCTTTGTATTCGTAGTTGTTATTAGTCCCATAATTCCTCCAATAAAAAAGACTCCATTGCGGAGTCTGCTTACTGTACAAGAAATCTCATACTCTCATTTTTCTTTTTAAATTCCTCATACATCTTTGCGTGTTTGGCTTTAAAAGCCTTTGAATCAAATTTCTCAGAGATGATCAATTTGTAGGAGCACTTGCCGGCATCAGTTTCAATTTCTTCAAGCTTTGCCTTTTCAAGCATCTTAATCATCTGCTCCTTAATCTTTTCCATCTCTCGTTCTGTAGCCTTAACAAGCAGCTGATATTCCTTATACTCTTTAATCTTCTTATCAAAAGCCATCTCACTCTTTGTCATTACGTCATCTCCTTTTGCATTAAAAAATCGGTAGCTGTTACGCTACCGACTGTTATTAGTTTTCTACTAAGTTGTTTTCCTTAATTAGTCTTCTGCAGACCATACGGTTCAGTTGTTTCCCGTGATTAGGTACAGAAATAACATTGTAATCATTGCTGAAAATATAATGATCACCACTTGTTCTCTGGTATACATATCCGTTACTCCTCAGTAAATTCCGGAAATCTCGGAATGTATATTCTTTACTTCTCGTCACTGACAATCCCCCCTTTCTAAATATTTTCTATTTCCTTTGTATTCAGTGTAGTAATAAAAGTTACCCTCATCGTCACTCTCTTCATGGACAACTGGTTCGTCCCAGTCCTCTGCCCTTATGTCTTCTGAGATGTCATATTCGTACATTGCTAAATTCCTTCCTACATTTGTTTTTCTATAATGCCTACTGCATCTTTCCAAGGTATCTCTTTTACAATCCTTATCTTGTTTGTAGAGCAGGCATTACTACCTTCGTCGATAGTTCCATAAGCTTCAACTAACGCAATTCTGTTGTGTACTTCAATTCCGTAGTAGTTAAAACAATCTAATAGTTTTTTACAGAAATGAAATCCTGTACAGCCAACCTTTGGTTCGTTTGGCTCCTCATATGATTGACCTACTTGATATTGGTAAGGGTTAGTCGCACCACCCTTACCTTTAACGGCTGTCCAAGTAGGAGTAAAAAGCTTATACCCTATCATGCAGCTCTCCTTAACTGATTGATTGTGCCAAGTTGAGTAAGTTTTCTTGCAAAGGCATCTGCAAACTGAAGTATCTTTGCATCCTCAACAGCCTTATTATTATCCATTCTTATCTGTACTATGCGTCCATTCGTATATTCCATCGCTACAAACGCTTTGTCAGGATCATTTAGCTTACGGATAAAGAATATGAGTGATTGTTTGTCAGCAATCTTATTTGCATATGTTTTAAGGCAATTGTGAAGTTTAATTCCCTCGTCAGTGAGCTCCCCGACTGATTGCGGAACAATAACCTTAAGACCATCAGAGCCTTTCATCCATTGTCTGAGTTCTTTATTTTCTCTTAGTGCTACTGAAATATTGTTTATAACCTGGTCTATTCTTGCCTCTTCCTTTATCTTTTCTATGTTTGTCATGTTCTTTCTGCGAGCAAGTTTCTCTTCTAACTCTTTGTGAACCATAGCATCTGCTTTGCGGAAGTCCTTCGGATATAGATACTGATTATCTATTGGATAGCCAGCTGCATTAAGTGTTTCAACGTAGTCTATGTAGTCTGTGACAAAATCTCTTGCCTTACTATCCGTATTCTTCTTTATATATGCCAAAGTTTTTCCGTATTTCATGCCAAAATCTTTTGTAAGTTTTCTTAATTCATTACTAAATCCAAGCAATGCTGCATCATTAAATTCCTTTGTGGAAATGTCAGGATTTTTCCTGAGATAATTATGAGCATCTATTGTCTGGCAGCTTTTTAGCATCTCAAAAGTTCTCTTATTTAAGCCAAGCATCTTGATGAGTGATGTTTGGCTCTCATCATACTTAATGTCGTGATCATAATAACTTTTTAAATCAG
>CAJOPI010000452.1 GCA_905236275.1 uncultured Lachnospiraceae bacterium
AAGTTTCACTATCTGAGGGAGCTCGGGGTCGAGGTTATTTATTTCAATCCGCTATTCGTTTCGCCTTCAAGTCATAAATATGACTGTCAGGATTATGATTATATCGATCCGCACTTTGGAAGGATAGTTTATGATAATCCGAACCGCCTTGAGGATGGTGTGACCGATAATAAACAGGCGGCTAAATATATAGCAAGAACTACTGATAAGCGCAATCTTGAAGCAAGTAATGAGCTTTTTGCGGAATTGGTTGAAAAAGCCCACAATATGGGAATAAGGGTAATCATTGACGGAGTCTTCAATCACTGCGGTTCCTTTAATAAATGGCTCGACAGGGAGTGTATCTACGAGGATCAGAGCGGATATGAAAAGGGTGCCTTCGTTTCGAAAGACAGTCCTTACAGGACTTTTTTCAGGTTCAACAAGGACGACTGGCCCTATAATATTCACTATGACGGCTGGTGGGGACATGATACTTTGCCGAAGCTTAACTACGAGGGCTCGGAGAAGCTTTACAGCTATATAATGAAGATTGCGGCTAAATGGGTATCTCCGCCCTACAATGCAGACGGTTGGCGGCTTGACGTAGCGGCTGATTTGGGATTTTCTTCAGAGTTTAATCATCGCTTCTGGAAGGATTTCAGGAAGGCAGTAAAGACTGCGAATCCGGAAGCCGTCATAATCGCTGAGCACTATGGTAATCCGTCCGAATGGCTTAAGGGCGATGAGTGGGATACGGTCATGAACTATGATGCCTTTATGGAGCCGGTGTCGTGGTTTCTCACAGGCATGCAGAAGCACAGTGACGAATACAGGGAAGACCTTCTGAATAATACGGACTGTTTCTGGGGGGCGATGAGGGAGCATTCTTCTCATTTCAGCATGGGTGAGCTTATGTGCGCTATGAATGAGCTCTCGAATCATGACCATTCACGCTTCCTGACGCGAACCAACAGGAAGGTGGGGAGGCTTGATAAACTTGGAGCAGCGGCGGCTTCGGAAGGAATTGACAAGGCTGTAATGAGGGAGGCGGTTCTCCTGCAGATGACATGGTTCGGAGCACCGACGATTTATTACGGCGACGAAGCGGGGCTTTGCGGCTTTACCGACCCCGACAACAGAAGAACTTATCCCTGGGGAGATGAGGACAACGAACTTATAGATTTCCACAGGGCCTGTATAAGAATCAGAAATGAAAATCCGGAGTTCCGTTATGGAAGTCTGAAAAAGATAGAAACACCGGACGGGGTAGTTTCCTATGCCCGTTTCACACGTTATGATAAAAGTATCATTATAATTAATAATAATGATTACGAGGCCGATCTTAACTTAAGGATTCTGGAAGCGGGAATCGCGAGGGAGTGTATGCTGAAGCGACTGCTCCTGACCTATGACACAGGCTATACGACAGAACCTTTCTTCTATGAGGTTCGAAGGGGCAGGCTTGCGATTAAGATGGGAAGGAAGTCCGCAATCATATTGCAGAGGCATATACCGAATTAGGATGGTAAGCGGACAGCTTTCCCTACACACGTAGGGGTGATACCATCACTGTATCAATTTCGGAAAATATTTTATAAATGGGAACAAATAGTATGTTTTAGAAGTTGATTTAGAATCGGATTGCAAGTATAATTTTTGTTGCTGGTTGCGGTTCACTTTGAAATACAAGGGTAAGAAACGTAAGCAGATGAACTAATAATCAAAATTTTGAGAGATTAAAAACCGCTCCTACTCGGTAAGTTGTGAGCGGTTTTTTAAAATCTTATTTAAAATGCTTACAGTATGATACTTTTTTATCATCAGTTCCTTAATGAAGCAATCTTATGTTTCATTTATAGGAATGTTTTTATCCTGTATTGAGTATATGACTATCCCCTTTCCCTCTTCCCTGAATCCAAGGTTTCTGCTGACCTGCCCATCAGGGATATCAAGATTCAGTGTTATCTGTCTCACCCCATTACCTCTACCATTCCAAGTTGCAGGGTGTTTTCATTGGTATACCATGCTTTTAACTCTCCATCAGTATCTATTTGTTCCATAAGCAGTTCCTTTGAAGACTTATCTGTATACTTCACTTCTGCCGACTCCAATGTTGCTCCGTCATCATCAACATATTTAACATTTATTAAACCTAACCACTGATCAGGATATTGCTCTGCAAGCTGTTTTCTTGTTAGCCTCATACGATATCTCCATAGAATTTTAATGAATAACTTGTAAATAACGTTTTCAGGCTAAAACTCTTGTTTTTCTTGATTATACCGCTTTATATCTGCAATAACAAGATATTATAAAATGACTGTGCAGATAGGGATTCCTGTCGTTACTATTCAGTTAGTAGCCAGCACTTTGCTGCTGGCTACGTAAGAACATGAAGTGGGACTTCCTGTCACTTCTTCCCGTCCTGGCCTTTCTTGGACTTTTTACCCTTCTTATCTTTTTTGTCCTTGTCTTTCTTGTCCTTTTTGTTCTTTTTCTTTTTAGAGGGGGCTTCGTCCTTTAACTGGCTTTCGAAATATTCTTCGGCACCTTCGTCGAAGACCGTTTCTTCAGGTTCTTCATTCGTGACAGTTGTGTTTTCGTCCAAAGAGCCGTTGTCGTATTCACTGATAGTATAAGAGCCTGATTTGTAGAGGGCAAATTTGGCGGCAGCGGGACCTATCAACTCGTAGAGGACGCTTGAGGCGAGGATGATAGTGAGGAGCGCGTCACCCATATCCCCATTGAGAACCCTCGAGCCCAGTTCCGCAAGACCTATAGCTACGCCTGCCTGCGGAATAAGTGCCAGACCAAGATAATCTCTTACGTTTTTCGAGGAGCCTGCTATGCGGCAGCC
>CAJOPI010000453.1 GCA_905236275.1 uncultured Lachnospiraceae bacterium
CTTCTCTGATCTCTGTGTCCTTTGGAAGATTTATTCTTCGGACAAATTGACATCTATCTACACCTCCTAACACGCTTTATAATCAAAATCATAATATTCTCGATGAATCATTCTAAATGAACCATACCTAATTGATTATACACATGCATTATTCCGTTGTCAACAAAAATTTTAAGCAAGTGCAGCAGTAATTATTGACATCGAATATACTTCAAGTGCATTGCAGCCGCGGGAAAGGTCGTTGATCTGAGCATTAAGACCAAGAAGGATAGGTCCGTAGGCTTCGAAATTACCCATACGCTGTGCAATCTTGTAACCGATATTTCCGGCATTGATATCCGGGAAAATAAAGGTATTTGCATGACCTGCTGCCGCTGAGGAACCGGGACACTTTGTGCGTGCAACCCTCGGAGATACAGCAGCGTCAAACTGAAGCTCTCCTTCTATCGGAAGGTCAGGATACTTTTCCTTTGCCTTCTTTGTAGCGTTCTGCATCTTTGTAACTGCATCGCCCTTACCTGAACCAAGTGTTGAATAGCTGAGGAATGCAACTTTAGGATCTACGCCGAATACTCTTGCACACTCAACGGTCTCACCACAGATTTCAACAAGCTCGTCCTCTGTAGGATAAAGATTGATAGCGCAGTCAGCCATTGCAAGGACCTCGTTCTCACCTGTTGCTGAAGGACGAACAAGGATAAAGCAGGATGAAACGATTGAATTTCCGGGCTTTGTCTTGATAATCTGTAAAGCAGGGCGAACCGTATCGGCAGTCGAATAGGTAGCACCGCCAAGAAGACAGTCTGCAACACCCATCTTTACAAGCATTGTTCCAAAATAGTTTCCCTGAGAAAGAATCTTTTTTGCCTCTTCGGGTGTCATGCCCTTGCTCTTTCTGATTTCACAGAACATATCTACCATCTCATCGAAACGGTCGTAATTTTCAGGGTCAATTATCTCAGCACCGCGGATATTGTATCCTGCATTCTCTGCTGATTTTTCTATCTCATCTGCTTTACCGAGAAGAACAGGCTTAAGGAAGTTACTTGCAAGAAGTCTCGAAGCCGCCTCAAGAATTCTGGGGTCTGCTCCCTCTGTAAAAACAATCGACTTAGGGTTCTTTTTAAGTTTCTCTATCATTGTACCGAAACCGAACATAAGAAAATCCTCCAAATAATTTGATATATTTTAAATCAAGAGGTTGTGAAAAACCGCTGACCGCCTAATATTATAGTTCATTATGGTTTTTTCAAAATTGATTTCAGTCAAATATAAACGTTAAGAAATTCACATTATCCGCTTATTTTTCTTCCGGAAGGAGATAATATCTTGTGCAGCCGCATCTGCTTTTGTAAACCTTCTGCCAGACCTTCCATATATATTCGCTCGAAATGTACGAACGTCTGATCCTGTCTGTATCCACCAGGGCCGAAACCTCGATAAAAAGCTCGTGTGCAAAATCAGACTCAAACCTCATGTTCATTTTCTATTCCTCTTTCATCTTTTTATTTTCTCAAATTCGATTTACAAATAATAAATGAAAACTTAAAAGATTTCAAGACCTAATTCAGCATTGCCATTAAATATCTCTTCCGGTGTGCCGTCAGCAAGGGCATCTATATATCTGGTATAATGCTCCGCCTTTTGACAAGCACTCTTATCACCTGATCCACACGCATATCCCGCTTGAAAGCACCAATTACCGTATTCTAAAACAGTCATATTCCTTCCACCGTTAATATTTTCCAATTGGTCATCGTCTACCATGCCTTGCAGCTTATCCATGTAAGCTTCCTTTGTGTAGTTTTCTTTGTTTGCCATGTTACAGTCCCCTTTCTGTTACAAGATAAAAATGTCTGAACTTAGAACCGGTTCCTTACTGTTATTACTTCGGCATCAAACTGACATAAAGATATTCATAAGGAACTGTAGATAAATAACATGTACAATTGCGCAGGATAAACTTTCAATTGCAAGGAAGAGGAATGAAGCGTAGCGAGCTAC